>JBAUOI010000114.1:0-1824 GCA_049579665.1 Methyloceanibacter sp. | reverse complement strand
CTGCGTATCGCCGTCTTTCGGCCTGGCGCCGTCGGCCGCTTTGCCGCCCGCGGCGGGGTCGCCGGTCGCGCCCTGGGCATCGGCGACCTTGGTCTCGGTGGGCTCCTGCCCTTCATCCTTCTTGCCGCCGGAAGTGAGCCTGTCGCCGCCGACATAATGGACGAGCAGCTCATTGGCGCGGAGCGTGGTGGTGCCCTGCACCGCCTTCACGCTGCCGGTGAAGACCGCATATTTCTCCTTGTCGTGCACCACGAGTAGATCGGATTCGATATCGATCGGCTGGTCCGAGCTCCCCGACAAGCCGCCGAACGTGTTGGTCATGTTCTGCGCGGCAAGCGGGCTCGCCGCCGCAAGCGCGAACGTCACAGTCAGAGTCGAAATCACGAGGCGAAGCTTGCCGCTCATGGCGTGCCTACCGGCACGGCGCCCGTGCTCGCGGAGACGGCGCCGGTCGCGTCCGGCAGCGGTGGAACCACGGGCTGAGCGTCAGCCTCACCTTTCGGCGGCTTCTTCTCCTGCTTGTCGTCCTTCGCCTGCTTGATGAGATGCACGCGCACCTTGCCGCGGAACGTCAGCGTGCTGTCGGCGGAACTGAAGGTGAGCGCGTTCGCCTTGACGCTGCCGCGACTCAGCAAGAACCAGACCGGCAGATGCGATCTGAGGATCTGGTTCTTCATGTCGAGCGACGCGCGCTTGAGCTCGCCGGTGATGCCCGAGCTCGTGGCGATGGCGATCTTGTCCTTCATCACCAGCTTCTCGGTCCGGTTGTTGAACAGGCCGCGCGCCGCGTTCATGCGCGACCAGGCTCCGTCGGCGGTGGTCAGCTCGGCCTTCATGGCGTGGAGCTTGATCCTGTGCGGGGCCTTCATGTCCTGGTCGGCATATTCGGCGCCGATGGAATATTTCCCGTTCTTCTTGTCGGCGCCTTCGAGTTTCGGATTGGTCATGCGCAGATTGCCGTCGGCCACCTCGATGCCGTCAATGCTCGCGGTCATATCGCCGACGCTGACGCTCAATTTCGAGGTGACGAAATAGGAGGCGAGCACGAGCAGGGCGAACACCGGGAGCCCCTTGCGCAGGACGGCGACCTGGCGGCTATGGCGCGCGGCGCGGCGAAAGGCACGCGCGCGCTCGTCTTCCGTGCGGACGCGATAGCGCCCGCCGCTAGCCATGACATCTGTTCCAACCGCCATCTTCCCCGCCACGTCTCAGTACAGGCGCGTCACGCCGGCCAAGGACAAGCTAGCCGCAGGACTTTGATGACATTGCGACGCCAGCTTGGGCCGGAAAGCCCCTTTTCGGCCCTTAATGGGCGAAAGGATCGATCTCGGACCATCCCCTGAGATCGAGTTCGGCCCGGGTCGGCAGAAACTCGAAGCAGGCACGGGCTAGCCCCTCGCGCCCTTCGCGCCTCAGCATGACGTCGAGTTTCTCCCTTAGCGCGTGCAGATGCAACACGTCGCTCGCGGCATAATTGAGCTGCTCCTGGGTGAGCTCCGTCGCCCCCCAGTCGGAGGATTGCTGCTGCTTCGACAGCTCGATGCCGAGCAATTCCCGGCAAAGATCCTTGAGGCCGTGCCGGTCGGTGAAGGTGCGGGCGAGCTTCGAGGCCACCTTGGTGCAATAGACGGGGCGCGGCATCACTCCGAAACGATGCTTGAGCACGGCCATGTCGAAGCGACCGAAATGGAAGATCTTGAGCACGCTCTCGTCGGCCAGCAGACGCTTCAGCTCGGGCGCGTCGTAGCTCCCGGCAAGCTGCACCATCACCGCGCTGCCGTCGCCTTCGGAGAGCTGCACCAGGC
Organism: Methyloceanibacter sp.; assembly: GCA_049579665.1. Classification (GTDB taxonomy): domain Bacteria; phylum Pseudomonadota; class Alphaproteobacteria; order Rhizobiales; family Methyloligellaceae; genus Methyloceanibacter. Next base: position 19 of record JBAUOI010000114.1, on the reverse strand, counting down.
AGAGCCGGTCGCGATAGGG
>JBAUOI010000113.1:0-4227 GCA_049579665.1 Methyloceanibacter sp. | reverse complement strand
CGCCAAGAAGCCGATCCGCACCGAATATCTCGTGGTGGACAAGGGCAAGCTCGCCGGCGTCGGCGCCCATTCCTACACGGCCGGTGACGCCACCAAGGGCTCGGAGGAAGCGGCGAAGTTCAAGAAGTCGGCAGCCTAGACATCGGTATCGCCGTTCCTCGCATCGCGGGGGACGGCGAGCCGTTCGCCGAGAGCTCTACTTCTTGGTGACCTTCTTGGTCGTGGTTTTCTTGGTCGTGGTCTTCTTCTTTTTGCTGCTGGTGCTGGCCTTGTGCGTCGTTTTTTTGCTGGTGGTAGCCTTGCCGCGCAGCTTGTTGGCCTGGGCTTGCGTCATTTCCCCCGCATCCACCAGCGCCGCTACGCATGTATGCGAGATCTTCTTGATGTTGCGCGACATGCAAGCGCGCAGCGCCTCCGACCCAAGTCCATACTCGCCGCAATAGGCGTGGTAGTCCTTCTGACAATCGCGCTTCTCGCGCTCGGTCACGGTGAATTCGGCCAAGGCCGGAATCGCGAGGAGAGTAAGGACGAAACCCGCCGTGCCAAGGGCGATACCGAATGTGGCTTTCATGATGTTGCACCCTGTCTGATGGCCGCATGAGAGTGGCAGGAAGGCATAAACGAGCGTGATCGCCCCGGCAAATAACGGGCTGACCGCGGCCAAATCATGTCATCAGCAAGGGCGAAGACCAATCCGGGAAAATTTGGTCTAACCCTATCCAACTTTGCCCTGCATCGAGAAGCCTTGCGCCTCGAAGGCCGGCGCGGCCTCGGACGACAGGAGAAATTCCAGGAACTTGCGCGCCTCCGGCTTGGCTGAAGCGGTGAGCGCGACCGGATAGAGGATCTTGGGATGGCTGTCCTCCGGGAATATCCCGACCACGCGGACCGCCGGCTCGGACTTGGCATCGGTTCCGTAGACGATGCCGAGCTGAGCCTCGCCCTTTGCCACGAAGGCGAGCGCCGCACGCACATTGTCCGCCTGCACCACATGCGGCGACACGGCGTCCCAAATCCCGAGTGTGGTTAGCGCCGCCTTGCCGTATTTGCCGGCGGGCACGCTGTCGACGCTGGCCATTGCCAACTTGCCGTCAGGCCCGAGTGTCGCGACGATGGGAAAGCCCTTCACGATCGGTAGCGCGACGGTGGAGTCCTTCGGCGCGACCAGGACCAGCGTATTGCCGAGCAGGGTGTGCCGCGAGGGGACATCGATCAGCTTCTTCTCTTGCAGATAGTCCATCCAGTCGAGGTCGGCCGAGAAGAAGATGTCGGCCGGCGCACCGGATTCGATCTGCTTGGCGAGCGCCGACGATGCGGCATAGCTGACGCTGACCTTGTCGCCGGTTTTCGTCTGATAGAGCTTGGCGGCATCGTCGAGCGCGTTCTTGAGGCTCGCGGCGGCAAACACGGTGACGTCGGCAGCTTGCGCGGCCGGGGCCATGAAGGGCGCGGCAAGCAAGCCGCGAACGAGAATCAGCGCGAGCCCGCGCCGGAATCGATCGGGGGACATGATGTTCTCCTTTTGCAGCAAAAACTTCTGCACGGAAACCTCTCGGCTGCAACACAAGGGCGTGCAATCTATGGACCGCTCTCGCGTGACGTGGCGTCGCAGCCCCAAAAACCTTTGAACCTGAGGTCAATCGACCCCGATGGGGCCTTGCGGTCTCGGGCGAGCCCGGTCAAATTGTTTGGAAACGGACGGGCCGAAAGAGTCCGGTCTTCCTGGGGGGAGCAATACATGGCGACTGCGAGCGCACAGACTGCCGACCACAGAGTCGGCCTGCTCGATAAAGAGCGTATCATCGCCGAGCCGGGCTATAACCGCTGGCTCGTTCCGCCGGCCGCGCTCGCCATTCATCTCTGCATCGGCATGGCCTACGGCTTCAGCGTGTTCTGGCTGCCGCTCGGCCGCGCCGTTGGCGTGGCGCAAGGAACCGGCCAGCCGATCCCCTGCCCCGGCGACGCCACTACCTTCTTCGGCAAGGTCGCCATCACCGCCCGAGCTTTATTCGCCACCAGTTGCGACTGGACCCAGTTCGATCTCGGCTGGATGTACACTTTATTCTTCGTCCTGCTCGGCGTTTCTGCCGCGATCTGGGGCGGCTGGCTGGAGCGCGTCGGCCCGCGCAAAGCCGGCTTCGTCGCTGCGTTCTGCTGGGGCGGCGGCCTGTTGATCTCGGCGGTCGGCGTTTACACCCATCAGCTTTGGCTGATGTGGCTTGGCTCAGGCATTATCGGCGGCTGCGGCCTCGGCCTCGGCTATATCTCGCCCGTCTCGACGCTGATCAAATGGTTCCCGGACCGCCGCGGCATGGCGACCGGCATGGCCATCATGGGCTTTGGCGGCGGCGCGATGATCGGCTCGCCGCTCGCCACCATCCTGATGAATCATTTCGCCACGCCCACCTCCGTCGGCGTTTGGGAAACCTTCGTCACCATGGGCGTGATCTACTTCATCTTCATGATGTGCGGCGCCTTCGGCTACCGGCTGCCGCCCGCGGGATGGAAGCCCGAAGGCTGGACGCCGCCTGCCAGTGCCAAGGCGATGATCACCACCGGCCACGTCCATCTGAAAGACGCCCACAAGACCGCGCAATTCTGGCTGATCTGGGCGGTGCTCTGCCTCAACGTCTCGGCCGGCATCGGCATCATCGGCGCCGCCGCCCCGATGTTGCAGGAGACCTTCGGCGGGCGGCTGTTCGGCGACCCGTCGGTCGGCTTCGCCAATTTCACCGACGAGCAAAAGGCCAAGGCGGCTCTGGTCGGCGCGGCGTTTGTCGGCCTGTTCTCGCTGTTCAATATCGCCGGCCGGTTCTTCTGGGCGTCGCTGTCGGACAAGATCGGGCGGAAGGTGACCTATTTCATCTTCTTCACGCTCGGCTTTATCTGCTACGCTGCGGCGCCGACCCTTGCCACGCTTGGCATGCTTGGCCTGTTCGCGGCGGCCTTCTGCCTGATCGCCTCGATGTATGGCGGCGGCTTCGCCACCATCCCCGCTTATCTCGCCGATATTTTCGGCACGCAGTTCGTCGGCGCCATCCACGGCAGGCTGCTCACGGCCTGGTCGACTGCCGGCATCGTCGGCCCGGTGATCGTCAACTACATGCACGACTCGCGCAAAGCGGAAGGCGTGCCGCCGGACCAGATCTATCACCCGATCTTCTACGTGCTGGCCGGGCTGCTGGTGGCAGGCTTCATCGCCAACCTCTTGATCAGGCCGCTCCACAAGAAGTGGTTCATGAAGCCGGAGGACGTCGAGGCGCTGCAAACCAAGACCGCGCGTGAGCGCGCGATGCACGCCGTCGAGATCAGAGGCAGCGACGACCGGCATCCCGGCATTCGCCTGTTGCAGCCGATCGGCATGGCGCTGATCGCCGTCGCCGTCGTCTGGTGGATCACCTTCTACACCAAGGCCGGTGGCGTCGGCGGCGCCTGGGAGTGCCTGTTCTACAGCGCCACACCCTGCCTCGACACGATCGCCAAGTCGGAGCTCGCGGGCGGCTTCGCCTATCGGCCTTTCTTGATGTGGATCGGGCTCGCGCTCTGGCTGGCGGGAATCGTGTTGAGCCCGAGGCGGCTAGAGATTGCGCCCTTGGCATGGGCCGCGGTCGGCATTCCGCTGCTTTGGGGCGTCTGGATCACCGTGGACAAGGCGCTCGTCCTGTTCGAGTAGCGCCTTCCGGCTTCATCTCGACGAGGCTTTTTGCCCGACAGCGACCAGCCCACATCACAGGTCGTCAATATGTTGTCAAACGAGACCTGCTCGTCACCAAATATTGTGTTATTGCCAGGCTTTCCTGTCAGAATTTCTTAATCTGGCATTCAGAGCCTGTTCATGGGCGCGTCATGCGACATCCATGGCTTATCGCCAAGTATCCTACTCGTAAGTTCACCGAAGGAGACGACCATGAAAGAGTGGCTGAAACCCGAGATCACCGAGTCTGAGGCTGGCATGGAAGTGACGAGCTACCTCCCGGCCGAGCTGGACCGCGCTTAATTATAAGCGTCGATCTATAAGTCGAGTTTGCTAAGTGACGGCCTCCGCGAAAGCGGGGGCCGTCACTGTTTTTGGCGTTCCTCTTCCAGCGCCAAGACGGGATGACAGAGCTTTCCCGCGACCTTATGGTGCGCCCGGCCGGCCATGAGCCCGGCAATATGGTACGGGCGAACGGCGCGATCTCTCATGGCTTGGACTTACCTGATCCTCGCGGGGCTGTGCGAAGTGGT
>JBAUOI010000112.1:0-3216 GCA_049579665.1 Methyloceanibacter sp. | reverse complement strand
CGCCCCCCCTTTGCGGGGCTGTGGAGCCTGCCCGGCGGCAAGACGGAGGGTGAGGAGGCACCCCGCGAAGCGGCGCGCCGCGAACTCAAGGAAGAGACGGGCATCGAGGCCGAGGTGGAGGGCGTGGTGGATATGGTCAAGATCCCGCGCGACGAGGAGGATACCGGGGGGACCACCTACCGATTGACGGTGTTCTATGGCCGCCCCACCGGGGGCATCCTCAAGCCGGGCGGCGACGCGGTGGCGGCCGAATGGGTGCATTTGGACGACGTCGAGGCGCTGCCCATGACCGAGGGAACGGCCGATTTGATCTGGATCGCGGCGCATAAAGTGCGCATGCCCTGACGGCTAGATTTCAACAAGAATAGGCGTTAGTCAGGGGTCCGATGGGACAGGCCAAACAGCGCTTCTTGCGGCTCGCCTTCGGCGCGCTTTGCGCAGCCTGGGCCGGCATGGCGTTTTCGCCTATCGCCGATGCTCAATTCTTCTGGTGGTTCGACCAACCGAAATCGGCGCCTAAGCCGCGGGGGGTCAAGCCCAAGGCTCCCGGCGACGATCTGCCGCCGATCGTGCCGCGTGAGAGCACGGCGCCCCCTCCGCCCGACGACCGCCCCTACGACAACAAGCTGATGCGTCTTGCCGAGATTCTCGGCGCCGTCCACTACCTCCGCGAGCTGTGCGGGGCACAAGAGGGACAGGTCTGGCGCGATCAGATGAAAGATATCCTGAGGAACGAGGGCACGACCGCCGTCCGCCGCGCCAAGCTGGTCAACGCCTTCAACGACGGCTATCGGGGCTACCGGCGCACCTACCGGACCTGCACTCAGTCGGCCACGCTTGCCACCACCCGCTTCAGCAGCGAGGGCGCGACCATCGCCGCCTCGCTCGCGCAAGGCTCGACCTTCGCGAGCAAAGGGGGCGCCGACACGAAGCCTGCGCCCTCGCCGGACGCCGGCAAGGATGACGCGCGGCTTGACGCCAATAAAGACGGCGCGGCGCCCGAGGCCAATAAGGAGGGCGCGACACCGGACGCGAAGCCCGAGGGCCCCTCGGCCGACGCCGCCTCACCCGAGGCGACCGGCAACGTTTCCCAGTCCGCCCCGGAAGCACTACCGGCGCAGCCTCAAGACAGCACCGCGCCGGTCGAAGAGCCGCCCGATTAACTGTCCCGAATAAAGGTAAAGATTAACCGTTAGTTCACTCTATCGTCGTGGCGGCGATGGGGGGGTGTAAGTGTGGTAGTCGCGGTTTTCCGGCCGGAAGGGGCGTCAGAGTTGCGGTCAACCAATCGAACGTCGCGCCCTGCCGAAAGCGAAGCCCTGAAGCAAGCGGCGCTGAGATACATCCTCGATGCTTGGGAAGAAGCGCTGCATGACGGCATCGAGCCGGAGATGCTCGCCAACGCAGCCCTGTTCGCCGCGCTCGCCGATCTCATCGGCGTCTATGGCGAGAACGCCGTCGCCAAGATGACGACCGGGCTGTCTCGCCGCATCCACCATGGCGAGTTCACGGTGAAGCGGACCTCGCAATAGGCCGAGCTGGCCCAGCTAGCGAAAAATCAAGCCGTCGAGCAGAAGGATCAGGCCGAAGGCGACGAGCACCACGCCGGCGATCCGATTGATCAGCTTGAGGCGGCCTTCGGTCAGCTTGTGCCTGATGGTGGCGATCAGCTCCGACAGGCCGAGCCACCACACCAGGCTTCCCCCCATCACGGCAAGCACCAGAAGCAGCGCCTCGGGATAGGTGTTGAGGCCGCCGATCAGCGAGCCGAGGCCGCCGATCATCGCCGCCATGCCGAGAATGGCGCCGGGATTGGTGACGGTGAGAAAGAATGTCTGCGGGATGATTCCCGTGTGCTCCAAGAGATGCGATTTCTGGCCGACGGGAATCGTCAAAGCTGGCCTGGTAAAGAGCAGCGCAAGCCCAAAGACGATCAGAAGCAGGCCCCCGATGAATTGAATCCATGCCGAATAGGCATTCATGACCTCCGAGATCGCCGTGACGCTAAAGGCGGCGATGGCCGCCAACAGACCGTCGCCGAGAACCGCGCCAAGACCCGCGGCAAGCCCGGCCCAGAAGCCGCCCGCCACCGCCCGCTGAATCACGAGCACATTGACCGGCCCGATCGGCGCCGCCATCAATATGCCGATGCCGATCCCGGCAAGCACGAGCTGGACGGTGGAAAGGACGATCTGTGCCCCGGCCTGCAAGGGCGCGGCCTATTCGCTCGTTGCGGGTGGGGCGAGCCGGACGGCGCGCCGCGCGGCGCCCGCTTGCGCTCGTTTGCCGATCTGCGAAATTGATCGAGCACTCATGGAGTGATGCATGAATCGCCGCAAGAATCTCGTCCTGATTGCCCTCGGCGCATTGGTAGCTGGCGCTGCCGCCCTTGTCTACGTGCAGAACGAAGCAGCGACGGGCGCCACCGCCACACCCGATCCCACCTCCAAGGTCCTCTATGATTTCAACGCGCTGCCGGACCCCGTCAAGCGCATGCTTCAGCAAATTGCCGTCGCAGCCGAGAGCGGCGAGATCGAGACGATGCGGCCGGTGTTCGAATCGAACGAGTTGAAGCCGATGGTCACAACCGACTATATCGACGACCCGATCGCCTTCTGGAAGAAGGCCTCCGCCGACGGCACGGGGCGCGACGTGCTGGCGGCGATGCTCAACGTGGCCGCATCGGGCTATGTTCGCGTTGGGCAAGGACAAGACGAAATGTTCGTCTGGCCCTATTTCGCCGAGACCGATCTGGCGAAGCTCACGCCCGCCCAGGAGGTCGAGCTTTATCGCATCGTCCCGCCGGAGCAGGCGCTTGCCATGAAGAAAGCTGGCAAATACAGCTACTACCGGCTCGGTATCTCGCCGAACGGCGTTTGGCACTATTTCCTTCAATAGGTTCCGCGCAGGGCCTCGCCGAAGCGGACGGGCTCGCCCCGCGCCGTCCCGAGCTCGCCTTCCCACATCGCCAGCCGCCCGCGGACCAGCGTGCCGACCGGCCAGCCTTTGACGCGCCGCCCCGCAAACGGCGTCCAGCCGCATTTGCTGCCGATCCATTCATTGTCGATGACGCGCTCAGCAGCGAGATCGACGACGGTGAGGTCGGCGTCGTAGCCGACGGCGATGCGCCCCTTGCCGGCGATGCCGAAGATGCGCTGCGGGCCCGCGCTCGTCAGATCGACGAAACGGGCAAGCGTCAGGCGGCCGGCATTGACA
>JBAUOI010000111.1:0-6015 GCA_049579665.1 Methyloceanibacter sp. | reverse complement strand
TCGTCGAGCCCGAGACCGCGGCGCACGCATGTGCCGCGCGCCAATCGCACGCCGTCCTTGATGTTCGGGACGCGCGGCGCCAACGCGCTCAAGCCGCAATACGAGACCGAGCTTGATCTCGCACCGGCGCCGCTCGAGGAGCTGGTCATCCCGCTGCACGAGCGGGCCAGCATCCTGACGCTGAAGGAAGCGATGTGCCGCTGGCCGATCGGCGATCCGGGCGAGCCGGAGTTTCATTTCTGCGGCCGCAAGAGCTGCGGAAGCTTGCCTTACTGCGAGCATCACGCCCGCATGGCCTATCAACCCGCGCAGGCGCGGCGGCGCGAGAAGCGCTTCGCCTCCGGTTAGGCTCAACGGCACACCGAAGCATGCGGCAGAAACACGAGAGGCGCCCACGCGGCGCCTCTTTTATACATTCTGCGCTGGTTAGAGCCTAAGCCGTCTCTTCGAGCTTGTCGGAGAAGGCGTAGCCCGCGCCGCGCACGGTGCGCACGGGATCGGTCTCGTTGCCGCGCATCATGGCTTTGCGCAGGCGGCCGATATGCACATCGACGGTGCGCTCGTCGACATAGACGTTGCGGCCCCACACCCCGTCGAGCAGTTGCGCGCGGCTGAACACGCGGCCGGGGCTCTGCATCAGGAACTCGAGCAGCCGGAACTCGGTCGGGCCGAGATGCACCTGCCTTCCGTTCCGCGTCACCCGGTGCGACTCCCGGTCGAGCTCGATATCGCCGACGCTCAACACCGAGGCGATGCGCTCGGGGTTGGTGCGCCGGAGGATCGCGCGCACGCGCGCCATCAGCTCGGGCAGCGAGAACGGCTTGACCACATAATCGTCGGCGCCGGTGGTAAGCCCCCTGATGCGGTCGTTTTCCTCGCTCCGCGCCGTGAGCAGAATGATCGGAATGGTGCGGCTGTCCTTGCCGGTGCGCAGGCGCCGGCACAGCTCGAGCCCGGAGATCCCCGGCAGCATCCAGTCGAGCACGATCAGATCGGGCGAGCTTTCGGCGATCGCCATCTCGGCCTCGTCGCCGCGATGCACGACATCGACCGAATAGCCTTCCGCCTCCAGGTTGTAGCGAAGCAGGAGCGCCAATGGCTCCTCATCTTCGACCACTAACACCTTGGCTCCTGGGCTCACGACGTTCATCTCAAGCATGGGTTACCCCGCCGACCGCTTCAGCGCGACCGGCGTCGTGCTCGTGGTGTCGCCTTTCGGGCGTTGATCGGTAATCGTCGTGCCGTGCACGAGATAATAGACGGTCTCGGCGATATTGGTGGCGTGGTCGCCGATACGCTCGATGTTCTTGGCGCCGAACAGGAGATGGGTGCAGAGCCCGATATTGCGCGGGTCCTCCATCATGTAGGTGAGCAACTCGCGGAACAGCGAGTTGTACATTGCGTCGATCTCCTCGTCCTTGTACCAGACCTTGAGCGCACGGTCGGCGTCGCGCTCGATGAAGGCGTCGAGCACCTCCTTGAGCTGGCCGAGCGCGAGCTCGCCCATATGCTTCAGCCCAAGCATCAGCTGCTTCGGCTGCTGCTCGCTGACCACGGCGACGGCCCGCTTGGCGATGTTCTTGCCGAGATCGCCGATGCGCTCGAGATCGTTGGAGATGCGGAGCGCCGCCATGATCTGACGAAGGTCGTAAGCGAGCGGCTGGCGGCGGGCGATCATCACCACCGCCTGCTCCTCGATCTCACGCTGGAGCGCGTCAACTGCTTCGTCCTCGTTGATGGTGGCGGCGGCAAGCTCCGGATCGCGGCGCTCAAGCGCCTCGATCGCCTGACCGAGCACCTGCTCGGCAAGGCCGCCCATCTTGGCGACCTTGTTGTTGAGCAGGGAAAGCTCCTCCTCGTAGGACCTGACGATATGTTCGTGCTGCTTATCCATTCGATTGGTCTCCTGGGCGCTTTCCAGCCTTAGCCGAAGCGGCCGGTGATGTAATCCTGGGTGCGTTGCTGTTTGGGATTGGTAAAGATCCGCGTCGTCTCGTCGAACTCCACAAGCTCGCCGAGATACATGAAAGCGGTGAAATCCGAGGTGCGCGCGGCCTGCTGCATGTTGTGGGTCACGATGGCGATCGTATAGTCCTGCTTCAAGACGTCGATCAGCTCCTCGATCTTGGCCGTTGAGATCGGGTCGAGCGCCGAGCAGGGCTCATCCAGCAAGATCACCTCCGGCTTGATGGCGACGGTGCGGGCGATGCACAATCTCTGCTGCTGGCCGCCTGAAAGGCTGAGGCCGCTGGCATCGAGCTTGTCCTTGACCTCGTCCCACAAGGCGGCGCGCTGGAGCGAGTCCTGCACGCGGGCGTCGAGCTCCGCCTTGGAAAGCTGATCGTAGAGCCGCACGCCGAAGGCGATATTGTCGTAAATGGTCATGGGGAACGGCGTCGGCTTCTGGAACACCATGCCGACCTTGGCGCGGAGCAGATTGAGGTCCTGCTTGGGGCTGAGGATGTTCTCGCCGTCGAGGATCACCTCTCCGTCGGCCCGTTGATTGGGATAAAGGTCGTAGATGCGGTTCAAGATGCGCAGCAGCGTGGACTTGCCGCAACCCGAGGGACCGATAAACGCCGTCACCTTATTCTTGAACAAGTTGACGTTGATGTCGGCCAGAGCGCGATACGCGCCGTAATAGAAGTTCAACCGCTTGACCGAGACCTTCTCTTCCATCGTGGCGATCTCGGCGGGCGTCGCGGCCGGTTCTTTCAGTTCGGTATGAATTGCGAGACTCATAGCTGCACCTTCTTGGCTGAAAGGGCTCTAGCCAAGATGCTCAAGCCCAGCACGGTGACGGTGATAAGGAGAGCCCCCGTCCAGGCAAGTTGCTGCCAATCCTCATAGGGACTCAAGGCAAACTGGAAAATGACCACTGGCAAGCTCGCCATCGGCGCGTTCAGGTTCCAGCTAAAGAATTGGTTGTTGAGCGCCGTGAAGAGAAGAGGCGCGGTCTCGCCGGTGATGCGAGCGATGGCCAGCAGCACGCCGGTGATGATGCCGGCGCGGGCGGCGCGATAGGCGACGTTCTTGATTACCAGCCATTGGGGCATCCCGAGCGCGGCCGAGGCCTCGCGCAAGGTATTGGGCACCAGCAGCAGCATGTCTTCCGTGGTCCTCACCACGACGGGGATGACGATGATGGCAAGCGCGACAGCTCCCGCCCAGGCGGAGAAGTGTCCCATCTGCGCAACCATGATCTCGTAGACGAACAAGCCGACCACGATCGAGGGGGCGCTGAGCAGAATGTCGTTGATGAAGCGGACCACCATGGTGATTTTGGCGTAGCGGCCGTACTCGGCCATATAGGTGCCCGCGAGCATGCCGAGCGGCGTGCCGAGCAGCACCGCGAGTATGGTGAGGATGAGTGAGCCCACGATCGGGTTGAGCAGGCCGCCGGCGCCGCCCGGAGGGGGAGTCATCTCGGTGAAGACGGCCGGCGTGAGCCCGCCGACGCCCTTCACCACCAGCACCAGCAAGATCAATACGAGCCAGGTCAAGCCGAAGACCGCGGCGCCGATCGAAAGCGCGGTCGCCATGCGATTGCGCCAACGCCTGCGGTGATATTTCGGGGTTGCCGCCACGTTTGCCATGGCTTAGTTCCCCGCTTTCATGGCGATCCGCATCAACATGAGTCTCGCCACGGCGAGAACGATGAAGGTGATCAAGAACAGGATGAGGCCGAGGGCGATCAGCGAGGAGGTGTAGAGCTCGCCAGTCGCCTCGGTGAATTCATTGGCGATCGAGGCCGAGATGGTCGTGCCTGGCGCCAGGATCGAGGGCATGATGCGGTGGGCATTGCCGATGACGAAGGTCACCGCCATGGTCTCGCCCAGCGCGCGGCCAAGCCCCAGCATGACGCCGCCGATGATGCCGACCCTTGTATAGGGGATCACGACCCGGCGCATGACCTCCCAGCGCGTGCAGCCGATGCCGTAGGCGGCCTCTTTCAAGACCGGCGGAACCGTCTCGAACACCTCGCGGGTGATCGAGGTGATGAAAGGCAGCACCATGATGGCGAGGATGAGCCCGGCCGTCAGCATGCCGATGCCGTAAGGCGGGCCGGCGAACAGCGAATTGAGCACGGGAATGTTAGCGAAGGTATCGATCAGCAATGGCTGCACGTGGCTCTGGAACCAGGGCGCGAACACGAACAAGCCCCAGATGCCGTAGATGATGCTCGGAATCCCGGCTAGCAGCTCGATGGCGATGCCGATGGAGCGCCGCAAGCGATCGGGACAAATCTCGGTGAGAAAGATCGCGATGCCGAGGCTGATGGGAACGCCGATCAGCATGGCGATGAAAGAGGTGAGCAGCGTACCGTAGATCGCCGGCAACGCGCCGAATTTCTCGGTGACCGGATTCCAGCTCTCGGAGGTGAAGAAGCCGAAGCCGAAGGCGCGCCAGGCAGGCAAGGAGCCGTGCAATAGCGCGATCATGACGCCGGCGAGCAGCACGAGCACGGTAACGGCTGACGCAAGCGTGACGGCCTTGAAAATCCGGTCGTCGCGGTGGAAGCGGCGCAGGGTCTTGTCGCGCTTGGCTTCGTCGTGGACGAGCGTGAGACTTCTCTCCGCGACGGCTGCGCCTATCATCTGGTCTACCCCTAGCCCTGTCTTGCGCCCTTAGGCGCAGTAAGCGAAACGGCGAGGATAGGAACGGCGGACCCGCCCCTATCCTCGCTAAGCGACTCTAGTTCATTGCAAACACAGGATTGCCCGACGCATCCTTGATGGTCTTCCAATCCTCATGCACCAGCTCCACGACGGGGTCGGGCAGCGGGATGTAGTCCAGCTCCTCGGCCATCTTGTCGCCGTTCTTGTAGGCCCAGTCGAAGAACTTGAGCGCGCCCTTCGACGCGTCGAGATCGACCGGAATTTTATGCATCAGGATGAAAGTCGCCGCCGTGATCGGCCAGGAGGCATCGCCCGGCTGCTCGGTCAGGATCACGCCGAAGCCCGGCACGGACTTCCAATCGGCATTGGCGGCAGCCGCCTGGAACGAGGCGAGCTCAGGGGCGACCGTCTTGCCGTCCTTGTTGACCATGTTGGCGTAGGTCATCTTGTTCTGCTTGGCGTAGGCATACTCGACATAGCCGATCGAGCCCTTGGTCTGGGTCACGTTGTTGGCCACGCCTTCGTTGCCCTTGGCGCCGATGCCGACCGGCCATTCGACCGAGGCGTCGGAACCGACTTTATCCTTCCACGCCGGGCTTACCTTGTTCAGGTAGTTGGTGAAGTTGAAGGTGGTGCCAGATCCGTCCGAACGATGCACGACGGCGATCGCCTGTGACGGAAGCTTGGCTTTCGGATTGAGCTTCTTGATCGCCTCGTCGTCCCATTTGGCAATCTCGCCGAGGAAGATCTTGGCGAGCGTCGGTCCGTCGAGCGCGATCTCGCCGGCCTTGATGCCTTCGACATTGATGACGGGAACAATGCCGCCCATGACCATGGGGAACTGGACGAGCCCGTTGTCAGTCAGTTCCTTCTCGCCGAGCGGCTTGTCGGTGGCACCGAAGGTCACCGTCTTGGCTTCGATCTGCTTGATGCCGCCGCCCGAGCCGATCGACTGATAGTTCAGCCCGACGCCCGTCTCTTTCTTGTAGGCGTCGGCCCATTTGGCATAAATCGGATAGGGGAAGGTCGCACCGGCACCCGAAATATCGGCTGCCTGGGCCGTGGTAATTGTGAACGCTGCGGCCAAGCTCATAGCTGCCGCATAAGACATAACCCTCATTTCGCTCTCCCTTAGGGTGGAGATAACGGTCCCACAAGGACCATACGGGCCGGGGACCCTTCCCCGACCTCCGGGCGAGCGTTACCGCCGCGTAATAAAGCTACTATGTCACTTATATGACAGTTGGGTGACAGTCCTGGAAGCGGGGCTGAAACGCAAGGCGACGGGCTTGTGGAAAGCTGCCGACTTAGCTCGCGACGGCCTTGTCCGCCTGGCTCGCGCGTGCCTCGTTCAACATGACCGTGAAGGTTGAGCCTTTGCCCGGCTTGGACGCAA
>JBAUOI010000110.1:0-1748 GCA_049579665.1 Methyloceanibacter sp. | reverse complement strand
GAACTGCACCACGCCGATCCGCTTTCCCCGGCCGAGCATGCGCAGCGCAAGCCCGAAGGCCGCCGTCGACTTGCCCTTGCCGGTGCCGGTGTGGACGATCAGCAGGCCCTTCTCGACGGTCTTGCCGGCCACCTCCTCGTCCTGCCGCGCTTTGCGGTTGGCCATCTTGGCGCGGTGGCGCTCGGCGGCTTTCTCGTCGATGGCTTTGGTCATGGGCTTTTCACAGCAACCGGCAGGCCTGCGACCATCATGATCACGCGCGACGCCTGCTCTGCCAGCCTTTGGTTGAGGATGCCCTGTGCGTCGCGGAAGCGGCGGGCGAGCGCGTTGTCAGGCACGATGCCGAGGCCGACCTCGTTGGAGACGAGCACGGTGGGACCGGCCCTGCGGGCCAGCGCCTCCAGCATTCTCGCCGTCTGCGCGTCGATGTCGAAGCTCCCTTCCATCAGATTCGAAAGCCAAAGCGTCAGGCAATCGACCAGCACAGCCGCGCCGGCCGGCGCCGCATCGAGCGCGTCGGCAAGATCGTGCGGCGCTTCGATCGTTCGCCAGCCGGCATCGCGCCGCGCCCTGTGCGCCGCGATGCGCTCGGCCATCTCGTCGTCCCTCGCCTCGGCCGTCGCCACGTAGATCCAAGGCTGCGGATTGGTCGCGATCAGCCACTCGGCGTAGCGGCTCTTGCCGGAGCGCGCGCCGCCGAGCACGAGCGTCAACAGACCCTGCCCGGCAGCGTCGCGATTTGCCATGGCTCAGCTGGCGTGGACGAAACGTCCCCGGAACAGCCCGGCCAATCCGCCGAGCAGCACCCAGAACAGCAGCGTGGTCAGCACCACGGCGACGATGAAGCTGTGATGCAGGCCCTCGGGGATCGGCGTCTCGTAGCTTGCCGGCTGTGGCGCCCCAATCAGATGCGGCGCCACCAAGAGAGCGATCGCCGCAAGGACCGCGGCGAGCGAGCGCTGATAGACCAGGAGGCCGAGCGCCGTCGCCGCGCAGAGCGCGGTCGCCACCCACCAGAGCTGGCGCGGGCCTAGTTCTGCCGCCGGCATGGCCGGGAGCTCGGGCGGAAGGCCAAGCCCTGGAGCGAGCGTGAACACAGCAAAGCCTGCCAGCCCCCAGAACACACCCTGCCGCCAATCCCTGATGCCGCCAAACAGCTCGCTTACGGCGACTAGGAGCAGTGCAAAGCCGATTCCGGTGACGATATTGGCGAGGACCGAGAAGGCTGTCCGCTCAAAACCGTCGGCGGGGGCCCAGCCTTCCTCGTCATGCTCGTGCACAGCGGCGGCATCGCCGTGCTCGTGAGCCGCGGGGGCCTCGGCCCCTTGCTCGTAGACCTCGGCCTTGAGGATCAGCGGCACGGTGGAAAGCTGCTGGGCGACAGTCATACCCAAACCGGCGATGGCGCCAGCCAGGGCGGCAACAACGAAGATGTTGCGGAAATAATCCATGTCGCGCGCCCCCTAGTGGCAAGGAAAAGCCATCGAATGGCGATAATCGTGAGCGGCGTTGTGCACCGCCTCGATGTGGGAAAAACCCACGCCACCGATGATGAAAATGCCAAGAAGGGCCGCGGCGAAGATCGGTACGGCACGGGACAGCGTAAGCGCCGCGACGGCGCTGCCACCGGCTGGTTTGGTCGCTTCAGTCTGCATCTTATTCCCCCATGCGCCCTCCACCCGAGGGCGCGGCTAAGGTTGATGCCGGCGGCAGGTCTCCTGGCTCGCGGGTCAATGCCTCCCTTCGGC
>JBAUOI010000109.1:0-2215 GCA_049579665.1 Methyloceanibacter sp. | reverse complement strand
CGATTATCTACGCCAAGGGACGGCAAATTTATTCGCTGTCGCGGGCGGGATATTTTCCGACAAGCCTGTCGGTAACGCATGGCGGCTACAAGACACCGCATGTTGCCATGATCGTCGGCGCGCTGGTCGCCTTGGCGGTGATGTTCTTCGTCTGGTTCGGCGTGGGCTCGGAGAAGGGGTCCGCCATCATCGGCGGCACGCTTCTGAACATGGCCGTGTTCGGCGCCATGATCTCCTACATCCTCCAGGCGATATCGTTCATCATGCTTCGCCGCAATCTGCCGAATATCGATCGGCCCTATCGCAGCCCGCTCGGCATTCCGGGGGCGCTGGCCACGATCATCATCGGCTTGGTGACGGTTTACTACCAGCTCTCCGATCCGGTTTACCGGGTCGGCGTGATCGCGGTCGCCTGCTGGTTCGTGCTTGGCATCATCTATTTCGCGCTGTTCGCCCGGCACCGGATGATCCTCTCGCCGGAAGAGGAGTTCGCGATGGAGCATAAGAAGAAATCCTGATAGGCAGCATCCTGCCTTAGGTCACGACGAGACGAGGCCCGCGCGGATTTGCGCGGGCCTCATATCGCAAGGGTGGAGTAACGCGTATGGCCGGAAATCTCAGTTTCGACCAATTGCAGGAGGCGGTGCGCGCCGGCGAGATCGACACGGTCGTGACCTGCTTTCCCGACATGCAGGGAAGGCTGGTCGGCAAGCGTTTCCAGGCCGAGTATTTCCTCGATGGCGCCTACAAGGAAACCCACGGCTGCGACTATCTGCTGGCCAACGACATCGACATGGAGCCGGTGCCCGGCTATGCCGTCGCCAACTGGGAAAAGGGCTACGGCGATTTCGTCATGATGCCGGATCTCGCGACGCTCCGGCGCGTCCCGTGGCTGCCGGGGACCGCGCTCGTCCTCTGCGACATCGTCGATCACCATCATCACCAGCCGGTCGCGCACAGCCCGCGCGCCATGTTGCAGGCGCAGATCGCCCGGCTCAACGCGATGGGCATGTCGTCTTATTTCGCCTCCGAGCTCGAATTCTATTTGTTTGACGAGACCTACGAGTCGGCTGAGGCAAAAGCCTGGAGCGGTCTCAAGACGGCGGGCACCTATATCCAGGACTATCACATCTTCCAGACCACCAAGGAGGAGGGCGTGCTGCGGGCGATGCGCAAGGGCCTGCAAGGCGCCGGCATTCCCGTGGAGAACTCGAAGGGCGAATGGGGGCCGGGCCAGGAGGAAATCAACGTTCGCTATGCTGATCCCCTGACCATGGCCGACTGGCACGTCATTCTGAAAAACGGCTGCAAGGAGATCGCCTACGGCCTCGGCAAGGCGATCACCTTCATGGCCAAATGGCGTTACGACCTCGCCGGCTCGTCCAGCCATATTCATACGTCGTTGTGGGATAGCGCCGGCAAGACCCCGCTTTTCCTGGATTCGAACGCGGAATACGGCATGTCGCCCTTGATGCGCCAGTTCGTCGCCGGGCAACTCGCTTATGCGCGGGAGATCACTTGGTTCCTCGCGCCCTACATCAATTCCTATAAGCGCTTCCAGGTCGGCACCTTCGCGCCGACCCGGGCGATCTGGTCGCTCGACAACCGCACCGCCGGCTTCCGGCTCTGCGGCGCCGACAGCAAGGCCATTCGCATCGAGTGCCGTATTGGCGGCGCCGATCTCAATCCTTATCTGGCGTTTGCGGCGCTGATCGCCGCAGGGCTTGCCGGCATCGAGCAGAACCTGTCGCTCGAGCCGGCCTATGTCGGCGACGCTTACCAGGACAAGGCGTTGCGCGAGGTGCCGAAGACGCTGCGCGAGGCGACGGAATTGATGAAGTCATCCAAGATGCTTCGGCAAGCCTTCGGCGACGGGGTGATCGACCACTACGTGCATACTGCGGAATGGGAGCAATTCGAGTATGACCGCCGCATCACGGATTGGGAGCTGAAGCGCGGTTTCGAGCGCTATTGAGTGAAGGGTGCAATGTCAGAAACTGTGAAGATCATCTCCCCCGTCGACGGTTCGGTCTATGCCGAACGGCCGATCGCCAGCGACGCCGAAGTCAAGGCCGCGCTGACTGCGGCGCGTGTTGCACTGCCTGAGTGGAGGAAAGCGTCGATCGCCGAGCGTGGTCGTTACATGCTCGCTTTCCTCGACGCTCTCCTCGCCATGAACGACGATATCGCGGTTGAACTCGCCTGGCAGATGGGG
>JBAUOI010000108.1:0-4904 GCA_049579665.1 Methyloceanibacter sp. | reverse complement strand
CTCATTGTCCTCGACGATCAGAACGGTCTTGGTCATTGCCCTGGGCCCCGGCGATTCGGTCGGCACATGATGGGTGATCTCCCGATAATGCGCCATGGCGCTCGGAGCCGGCCTGAGGGGCGCCATGGCACTCGGAGCGGGCCTGTCTTGCGCCGGGGCGCTCGGAGCCGGCCTGACCCTCCAAAACATCGTGGTACTCCCATCCTCCCAAGGCCAGAGGATTTCACCGTAAACGTGTAACCAATTTCTTTAGAGGCGAGGCAAAGCACACGGGAAATCCGGAATTTTTCGGTTTGCTCATTACGCCCAAAGTGGGCCTGTCTGGTCTGAGAAACGCGGCTTAGCGCCGTTCTTCGAGCGCCCCGCGGATCAAACGCGCTCTGCGGGCCCTAGCGGCACTCAGGCGCCTTGAGATATTCGAGGGAGGTCAGCGTGCCGTGGATGGAGAAGTCGCCATAATCGATCAGCAGTTCGCGGCTCACGCCGTTTTCGTACAGGCGAAAATCGATCTGATAGCTCGGCGTGAGATCGCCGCCTTTGGCCTCGAAATAGCCGATCGAGACCGGCCATGACGGCAATTCGCCGAGGCCCTTTTCCTTGGCCACTGGCTCGAGCTTGGGATCGTCTCCAGGCTGCACCTCGGTGCCGATGAAAGCCGTGGTGTCGTAGACCTTCTGCCCCTTCTCCGACCCATCATAGACGCGCGCTTGGAATAGCCCCTGGCCGGTGCGCGCCGCCGCGATCAGGGCAAAGCTGTGCTGGGTCGGAAACAGCAAGGGGCCCGAGAGGTTGAGCTCGGCCGTCGAAGGCTGGCTAAGCTTCACCTGAACGGCCTCGTTCGGTGTCACCCGCACCGCGCGGCCCATGGTGACGTCGCCGAGCTTGTCGTTGAGATACTGCGCCGACTGGAAGCGGAACTTCTGGCCGTCGCCCTGCTCCCAGGTCGAGGATCTGAGATCGGTGAGATTGGTCTGGCCTTGCGAGTCGGTCATCTGCGTGACCATGCGCATATTTAGCGAATAGCCGTCGCATTCGGAGCCGGTGAACTCGAACACCATGCGGCCGTCGATGCCGGTGATGCCCGAAGCCGAACGCGCATCATCGAGCGTCATCTCGTAGATGGCGCGATGCGCGGCGAGCTTGTTGGGCTCCTTGCCGGCAAAGGCCTGAGCCCGCTCGGTGAGCGTGCCGCCAAACCAAGCGGCCGCAAGCAGCATGAGCGCCAGACGCAAGCCAAATCGAACCATGCTGTGTGACTTCTCTCTTTGAACGGCCGGGCCCGGTAAACGCCCGAGGCCAGGAATTTGTCGCACCAACGCACCCCCCGGACAAGAGGGCCGCTTTCCGGCCCCGCTTGCAGGACGGCCTAATTTGCTCGATGCTTTAGGACTCTAACACGGCGAGCTGAAGGGCGATTGGAGGCGGCATGACGGGAGAGATCGAAGCACGGCTGAAGGCGCTCGACCTCGCGCTGCCCGAGGTGGCTTCGCCCGTCGCCGATTACGTGTCCTTTCTCCACCTCAATGGACAGCTCTATGTTTCGGGGCAACTCCCGTTCAAGGGCGGTCGTGTCGCCGTCACCGGCACGCTCGGCGCCGACCTCGATCTCGACCAGGGTCAAGACGCGGCCAGGCTGTGCGCGCTCAATATTCTCGCCCAGGCCAAAGCCGCCCTCGGCGACCTCGACCGCATCGTCCAATGCCTGCGCCTCAACGGCTATGTGAACGCGGTTCAGGGCTATGCCGACCATCCCAAAGTCATCAACGGCGCCTCCGAGCTGATCGTCAAAGTGCTCGGGCAGAAGGGACGCCATACGCGCATAGCCGTGGGCTGCTCGAGCCTGCCGCTCAACGCCGCCGTCGAGATCGATGCGATTTTTGCGATAGACTAGATCTAAGCGGGCTTTGAGCGCCTCCCATGGCCGAGCTTTATTGGTTGCAGCGGCCGATCGCCCATCGCGGCTTGCACGATCAGGCCAAGGGCATCGTCGAGAACAGCGCCTCCGCGGTGAGCGCCGCCATGGGCAAAGGCTTCGCCATCGAAGTCGACCTGCAATGCGCCGCCGGCCACATGCCGATCGTCTTCCATGACGACACGCTCGACCGGCTGACCTTGGAGACCGGGCCGGTGGCCGCGCGCACCGCGGACGCGTTGGCCGACATCCCCTTACGCAACAGCGCCGACCGCATTCTTTCGCTGCCCGCCCTGCTCGCCCTCGTCGATGGCTATGTGCCGCTCGTGCTCGAAGTGAAGAGCACCTGGAAACGCGACGGCAAGTTCGAGGCGAATGTCGCGCGGATGCTTGCCGCCTACAAAGGACCGGTCGCGGTGATGTCGTTCGACCCTTATTGCTTGGCCGCCTTCCGCGCGGTCGCGCCGGATCTGCCGCGCGGGCTGGTCGCCGAGCGTTTCGACATGAAGCATTGGCCGCGGCTCAAGCTGTGGCAGCGTGTCGCCATGCGCAACCTGCTCTCTTCCGCCATCGCGCGGCCCAACTTCATCGCCTACGATATCGAGGCGTTGCCGGCGCTGGCGCCGCTCATCGCGCGGTTTCTGTTCGGACTCCCGCTGCTGACCTGGACGGTGCGGACGAACCAACAGCGCGAGCGCGCGTTGCGCTATGCCGATGCCATGATTTTCGAAGGGATCGTGCCTTAGCCAATGGGCGATATCGAACATCCTCTTGGACGCACCGAGGGCGACGCTGCGGGCGAGAGCGTCCTGCTGCGCACCGTCTCGCGCATCGCCGATGTGCAAGTGGCGGACTGGGACGCTTGCGCGCGTGGCGCCGAGCCGATCGCATCCGACCCGGCGCGCCTCTCTAACCCATTCATCTCGCATGCTTTTCTCCGGGCGCTGGAAGGCAGCGGCTCGGCCACGCGCGAGACCGGCTGGCTGCCGCAACATCTTCTCCTCGAAGATCGATCGGGCACGCTGATCGCCTGCATGCCCTGCTATCTGAAATCGCACAGCCAAGGAGAATATGTGTTCGACCATGGCTGGGCCGACGCCTATCTGCGCGCCGGTGGGCGCTATTATCCGAAGCTGCAAGCCTCGGTGCCCTTCACGCCGGTTACCGGCAAGCGCCTTCTCGTCCGCGCCTGCGACAACGCGCGCGAGCGCGAGGCGCTGCTGTTACAGGCGGCCGTGCAAGTCACCGACCGGCTCGGCGTTTCCTCGTTGCACGTCACCTTCCCCACCCGAGACGAATGGCGGCTCGCCGGCGAGATGGGTCTGCTTCAGCGCACCGACCAGCAATTCCACTGGCAGAACGAAACCTATCGGAGCTTCGACGATTTCCTGGCGAGCCTCGCCTCGCGCAAGCGCAAGGCGATCCGCAAAGAACGCCGCGAAGCGCTTGCCAACGGCATCGAGATCGAATGGGTGACGGGAGGAGATCTCACCGAGGCGCATCTCGACGCCTTCTTCGCCTTCTATATGGACACCGGCTCGCGCAAATGGGGCTCGCCCTATCTGACGCGCCAGTGCTTCAGCCTGCTTGGCGAGAGCATGGGCG
Organism: Methyloceanibacter sp.; assembly: GCA_049579665.1. Taxonomy (GTDB): domain Bacteria; phylum Pseudomonadota; class Alphaproteobacteria; order Rhizobiales; family Methyloligellaceae; genus Methyloceanibacter. Next base: position 1,387 of record JBAUOI010000108.1, on the reverse strand, counting down.
ATCAGATGCTGCTCATCCTCGCCAAGCGCGCCGGTCGCTATGTCGCCGGCGCTTTGAACTTCATCGGCGCCGACACGCTTTACGGCCGCTATTGGGGCGGCGTCGAGGACCATCCCTTCCTGCATTTCGAAATCTGCTATTACCAGGCGATCGACTTCGCCATCGCGCATGGGCTTGCGCGCGTCGAGGCCGGCGCGCAAGGCGCGCATAAGCTCGCCCGCGGCTATTTGCCGAGCGAGACTTACAGCGCCCACTACATCGCCGACCCGGCGCTGCGCCGCGCCGTCGCCGATTATCTGAAGCGCGAGCGACGCGCTGTCGCCCATGAGATCGCGCTGCTGAGCGAGGACTCGCCTTTCAGGCGGACTTAGCGCTACCCCTCGAGCACGAACGAGATCTTGCCGTTGATCCGGTATTTCTTGATCTTGCCGTTCTCGACCGTGGCCTCGAAGTTCTCAATCCAGATCGAGCGGACATTGCGCACGGTATCGTTGGCCCGTTTCACCGCCGTCTGCGCGGCGTCCTCCCAGCTCTTGTCCGACTCCGATAAAACCTCGATCACTTTCAACATTGACATCTGACTCTCCTCGGGTGCGTTCGGGGCATAGCCCCTGACTTGCAGCTAGAGGAGAACGCGGCGGCCGGGCTTTGATGCTGATCAATGGGTCGGCTTGTCATACCCGCGAAGTCGGGTATCCAGTAACCCCGGTGCTTCGCTATAACCTAGCGCTGCGGTTACTGGATCGTCGGGTCAAGCCCAGCGATGACAAGAGAAAGCGTCGAGGCATGGCATACGATCCCAACAACATCTTCGCCAAGGTGCTCAGGGGCGAGATCCCCTGCCACAAGCTCTACGAGGACGAGGACACGCTCGCCTTCCTCGACATCATGCCGCGCACCGAAGGCCACGCGCTGGTCATCACCAAGGCGAAGGCGCGCGATCTGTTCGACATCAAGCCAGAGGCGCTGGCCAAGCTGATGGCGGTGGTGCAGAAGCTCGCGCCGAAGATCCAGCAGGCGATGGGCGCCGAGGGCGTGCTGATTCAGCAATTCAACGGCACGGCCGCCGGCCAGACCGTGTTCCACCTGCACGTCCACATCATCCCGCGCAAAGCGGGCGAAGCGCTCAAGCCTCACGCCGGCAAAATGGAAGACCAGGCGAAGCTCGCCGCCACCGCCGAAAGGATCCGCAAGGCGCTAGAGGTCTAATCAATGTCAACGAGACCGGGGGGTACTGGATCGCCGGGTCAAGCCCGACGATGACGTGTCTGCTTCTGCGAACAACGACTATTTCGTGCCGAGCGGCACCTTGGGCACGAGGCTGGCACCGACGCTGCGGCTGCGTGCCGTGCGCGGCTTGCGCGAGCCCCCGCGCCGCACCCGCGGC
>JBAUOI010000107.1:0-1698 GCA_049579665.1 Methyloceanibacter sp. | reverse complement strand
TGCCCCGACATGGTGGTGACGATATCGCCGGGACGCTGCGCCTTGCCGTCGGGCATATTCTCCACGATGCCGATTGCGCCTACGGCATTGATCTTGGCCTTGCGCGCCGCAAGTGCGTGCATGAGGCCGACGACGCAGGCCGCTCCCGCCATGTCGCCCTTCATGTCCTCCATGCCGGCGGCGGGCTTGAGCGAGATGCCGCCGGTGTCGAAGGTGACGCCCTTGCCGACGATCGCCAGCGGCTCGCCGCCTCTGGCGCCCGCGCCCTTCCACTGCATCACCGCGACGTGACTCGGTTTCACGCTGCCCTGGCCAACGGCGAGCAGCGCACCCATGCCGAGCTTCTCGAGCTGCTTCGGCCCTAACAACTCGACCTGCACGCCGAGCTTGCTCAGCTCCTTCGCCTTGGCGGCGAACTCGGCGGGTCCGAGGATGTTGGCCGGCTCGTTGACGAGATCGCGCGCGAGCATGACACCGTCGGCAAGCGCACGGCCCCAGCCAAACGCCTGGCCGGCCGCTTTCGGATCGCCGCAATGGATCACGATCTTCTTCAGCGATTTGTCGTTGGCGTCGGCCCCCGCGCCGTCCTTCTTGCGCGCTTTGCTCTTGTATTTCTTGAACTTATAGCCGCGAAGCAGCGCCCCAAGCGCGAAACTCGCGACATCGGCCGCGCCAACGTCACCGCCCGCCGTTTCGAGATAGATATGCGCCGCCGGGGCTTCCTTGCCGGTGAGGAGCCCCCTCACCGTCCCGCCGAGGCTGACCCAATCCTCGGGCTCGTAGCCTTCGGGCTTACCCAGGCCGAGAACCACGACTCTTGCGAATTTCAGGCCCTGGGGAGCGATGAGATCGACCGTCTGCTCCTTCTTGCCCTTGAATCCCGTGATCCCGATGGCCTTTGTCAGCAAACCTTTCGACTTCTTGTCCAGATCTTTGGCAGCCGCAGAAAGTCTTGGCCCCTCCTCCGCGAAAACTACGGCGACCCCATCGGCGGGCGTGGTCTTACTGGCAAAGGATAAGGCGGTCTGATCGGTCACAACTGGGCTCCATTGCGGCCTTCGCCTCGCGGCGTCAGGCAATCCGTCGGGAGGGCGCAAAACGTCGCTCCCAGAAGGGCTTACTGGTGCAGTCTTGCAACAGCGGCGGGAAATCGCTGAGGCACTTGGTAAAACCAGTCTTTTGGGAAAGCAAGCCATTCCAAAAAGGCCGAAATTCCGCCATCTTAAGCTGATGGGAATCGTCTTTGGCACCAGGGGGTTGGCGTAGCTCAGCGTAGCGTCGCCAAAGGGGCCATTCGGGGGATCTAAGCTGCGCCCATGACGCTCTTCGGCCGATACATGTTTCGGCAGGTGGCGAATGCGTTCATCGTCATTCTGTTGACGTTGACGATCGTCGTCTGGCTCGCGACGGCGTTGAAGGAGCTCAACCTCATCACCTCGCGCGGGCAGGGCATCCTGCTGTTCTTGCAGATGACCATGCTCAGCCTGCCGAGCCTGATGGCGCTGATCGCGCCGAACGCGGTGCTGATGGCCTCGCTTTACACGCTCGACCGCATGAACGGCGACAGCGAGTTGATCGTGATGACGTCCTCGGGCGCCCCCATCTGGCGCATCGGCGCTCCCCTCCTCGCGCTGGCCTCGCTGGTGTCCATCGGCATCCTTCTCGCCAATGTGTTCCTGACGCCGGCAAGCATGCGGG
>JBAUOI010000106.1:0-1533 GCA_049579665.1 Methyloceanibacter sp. | reverse complement strand
TCCGCGGAGAGCAATAATAAGACTCGCCGCGCCGAGAATGGTGGAATGCCCCCACCGGGATCGCGATCGTAGCGCCAGTGGCAACGAAAGCCTCGGCACGGACCGTCGCAAGCGCCGAAGCTGCGCCTGCGCCGGCAGGCTCGGGCTTCAAGACGATGAGGACAGTCAGAATGGCGATGATAGCCAGGCCAAGCCTGCAAGCGCCCATGCTCACCCCCCTCGAGCAATCGGTTCGCCGAAACCAAAGTCTAGAAGCCTGCCGCGGCCGACGCAAGCCTCCGGCAACCATGGGAGCGCATCGACTGTGTCTTCCGCGACACGCCCCTTGACAGCGACGATGCGCCGTCGCTCAAGTTGAGTCCCTCTGGAGCCGTTCCCTTCAGCCAGCGCGCCATGGAACGAAGCGCGCTTGCGTAGAGTTGCTTAGGTCCTCGCCACCCCCAAACGATCTTCCACGGAAGGAAACCCCCATGTCATCCACCGATAGCGATATTCGCTCGGGCGCCAAGCGCGCCGGGGCCAGCGCCCGCGACGCGGACGATCTTGCGAATCAGATCGACGCGATCCGCGCCGATCTGCAAAACCTGTCTGGCACCGTCACCCGCATTGCCAAGGGCCAAGTCAATCGCGCCCAGGACAAGGCCATGGAAACCGCCTATGAGGCCGAGGAGGCCATCAGGCGCAATCCGCTGCAAGCCGTCGCCATCGCCGCAGGATTAGGATTCCTGTTTGGTGTGTTTACGCGTCGCTAGGCGAAGCGTCCATGCTCCGTTCGGCGCTCGCGCTGCTCTCATCGCTCCAGGTCGGCCTGCGCATCAGGGAATCGATCGAGCGCTCCGTCAGACAGGCGGTCGTTGTGGCCGTCGCTGCGGCGGTGTTGATCGCCGCGGCGGCATTCGGCCTGCTCGCCGCCTATCAGGCGCTGATCGCGCACAGCTTCACCCCGGCTGAAGCCGCGGGCATCGTCGCCGCTTCGCTCGCGCTGCTCGGTGTGTTGATCCTCGCCACCCTCCCCCTCTTCGCGCGGAAGCGAAAGCCGCAAGCGCCAAGCATGCTCACAGCGGGCGAAGGCGTCGGCATGCTCGATCAAGGGGTGGGCAAGGCGATGCAGAGCGTCGGGCCCGTGACCCTGCTCTCGATCGCCTTCATTGCCGGCCTGCTCGCCAGCCGTCGTAAATAGCCGCGAGCTCCTTCGAGGTCCGGCGACCTCGCCCTCCGCTTCCGAGCCGCTTGCCTTCGACGCGGCACGCGCTTAACTCGTTGAGCGTCCAGAAATGCCGGGTTAGCTCAGCAGGTAGAGCGGCTGATTTGTAATCAGTAGGTCAGGGGTTCGACTCCTCTACCCGGCACCAGATTTCCAAAGACAATCAAATAGTTAAAAACTTTCTGCACGAGCAGGAAGTTTCGTGGGCAATAAGTGGGCAATGTTCCGCCAGCCCGAAACGGCTTCGAGGACAAACCTCTTGAAAGTACTGATTTGGCTAGCCATGATAAGAGCGTGCCCGCGTTGAGCGGGGGGTGTGGTAATCACCG
>JBAUOI010000105.1:0-2839 GCA_049579665.1 Methyloceanibacter sp. | reverse complement strand
TTCGGCAATAATTCGAAATGATTTGCTGGTTAGCTTCTGACGCTTCTTAGAGAGGTCTCTGACATAAAGCGGCCTCTCGCTGCCCCGCGGAATAAGACGTAAAAGCGGGCGGAATCTTTGACCCAAGGAGACTCTACGACCATGCGCAATGCTTTCGCCACAGCCGGCGCCGCCCTGGTTTTTGGCGGTCTCGCCTTCTCCGGCCCTGCCCAGGCCGTCTCGCCGCTCCCTCCCTACGACGCCACTCCCCTGGTGATTCCCGCCGGGGACGTCGAAAACGAAGAGGTCTGGCACGATCTGCGCCCCGACGTGACGCCGCCGCCGGCAGCCGTAGAAAAGCGGGGCGAGGAGCCCGAAGGCTCCGCCAAGGAGGAACCCAGAGGCGCAGAGGGCTCCGGCGACGTGGAGAACCAAGAAATCTGGCACGATCTGGAGACCGGCGTGACGCCGCCGCCCGGCGAGTAACGCTTCGAGCTAAGCCGCGTCGGCGCCTTCGAGCTCGCGGAACAGCGCCGGGGACATCGGCTTCGGCTTGCCGAACAGATGGCCTTGCGCCAGCTCGACGCCGTAGTCGAGCAGCTTGGCCACGGCGTCCTCGTCCTCGACCTTCTCGACGATCAGATTCAGGTCGAAATCGTCGAGCGCGCGCTTCATCTCGGCGGCGGTGAAGGACGAACCCCTCGCCGCCAAGCCGTGCAGGAAGGTCTTGGCGTCGATCTTGACGTAGCGGAAGGAGCGATCGCGCAAGCTCGCGAAATCCACGTCGAGATCGGCGACATGGTCGAGCGAGAAGCCGTAACCGAGAGCGCCGAGCGTATCGAGAGCGCCGAGCTCGTCGGCGTTGAGCGCGAGGATCGCCGGCTGGCTTACCTCGAAGATCAGGCTCTCGCTCAAGCCGGTATTTTCTTCCATGAACTCGACCAGCTCGGGGAAGAACTCGGGATCGAGCAGGGTGTTGACCGAGATGTTGCAGAACACGCCCTTGATGCGGGACTCAGGCCCGAGCCGCCGCAGCGTCTGCACGCTTTTCACCAACAGCACATTGTCGATCAGCGGCATCATGCCCGAGGTCTCGGCCACGCCTAGATAGGAGCCGGGAAGGATCAGCTCGTCGGCTTTGGTCCTGATGCGGGTCAGCGCCTCGAAATGAAGCGGCCGCCGGTCGGAGAGCGTCACGATGGGTTGCAAATAAAGGTCGACCCGGCCGGCTTCGATCGCCTGGCTGACGATCTCGAGCATCTCATTGTCGTCGACACGGGGCGCGATGACGGTCTCGGCGCCATCCGCCTCGACCGGCACGTCCTCTTCGATGACGACGACCTCCTGCTCGGCGACGACGAGGATCTCCTCGTCCTCGGCGACAGGCATCGGAGCGGTCGCGGCGGCGATCTCCGGTTCAGGCGCTTCCTCGATTTCGTCCTCGAACTCGATCTTCTGCACCACGGGTTCAGGCGCGCGACCGATGACGGGAGCGGGCGACGGCATCGCGGCGGCGGCTGCCGGCGCCTCGGCGCCGGAGGCCGCAATCAATTCGCGGGAGAGCTGCTTGATCAGGCTTTCCAACACTCTGAGATCGCCGGCGATCTTCTCGCGCTGGTTCTTCGCCTCCCCTTCGAGATCGGCGCGCACGGCGTCGATCTTGGCGTGCACCTCGTCGAACTCGTTGCTGACCTGATCCCCCCGGCCGAGGCCGCCGATCGGCGCGGTCGCGGCATATTCGCTGAGCGCCTGATCGAGACGCTCGACGCGGTCGGCGAGGAGATCGAGCCGGGAGACGTCGTCCTCGACCCGGTCGATGCGTTGCAGGTCCTTGTCGATGATCTCGAGCGCCGCCTCGACCTCGTTCAGCCGGTCGGAGGACGCGGTGGGGCGGGCGCCGCGCGCGAGCATCAGATAGGAAGCCGCCATCACCAGATAGAGCGCCGCGGCGGCGATCAGCGCGGGGATCTGGGCGATGCCGGATTGGACGATGAGGCCGACGGCGAAGGCCACGACCGTCACAGCCATGGCGATCAATACGATCACGTCGAGCATGGCCAGTCCTCCCGAGGACTCGCTTCGTCTAGAGGCCATGGCAATAGTGTCCGCCAATTCCGCATTCCCCCGCGCGAAAATCATGCGGCGACAGGCCCCTGTAAGGCAACAATAAACTGGCGGCCTGCCGGGACCCTTTGATAGCAGCCTGAAGCGTCGAAACCAAGCCGCGCGCAGCTTAGTGCAGCGCCGTCAGGATGCGCCTGAGCTTCTCGGTAATGGCGCCGATCTCACTCTCGCCGGCGATCAGCACCGGCGCCAGCACCAGCGTGTCGCCCACGGCGCGGATCACGAGATCCTCCTCGAAGAACGCCGCCTCGAAGGCGCGCGCGCCGCGCAAACCCGGCGAGCCGTCGATCGGCGCAAGGTCGATGCCGGCGGCCAGCCCGATGGTTCGGATGTCGACGATGTGGGGCGCGCCTCTCAGCGCATGCACCGCATCGGCGAACACGGGCTCGAGCGCGCGGGAGCGCTCGAACAAGCCCTCGTCGCGATAAAGGTCGAGCGTGGCCAAAGCGGCGGCGACGCCGAGCGGATGGCCTGAATAGGTGAAGCCATGGGCAAGCTCGGGCACGTGCTCCGGCCCTTGCATGAAGCGTCGTAGATGCGGCCGCGCACCAGCACGCCGCCAAGCGGAGCCGCGCCGTTGGTCACCCCCTTGGCAAAGCAGATCATGTCGGGGACCACGCCGTAACGTTCGGCGGCGAAGGCGTGGCCGAGGCGGCCGAAGCCGGTGATGACCTCATCGAAGATCAGCAGAATGCCGTGGGCGCGGGTGATCTCGCGCAAGCGCTCAAGATAGCCC
>JBAUOI010000104.1:0-1891 GCA_049579665.1 Methyloceanibacter sp. | reverse complement strand
ACCGATCCCATTGAGCTTCGCGAGTGGGCCCTCGAGAGCCTACCGCGGAACTGACGACGAGAACCCTCTTCGCCGAATGCCCTTAGCCTTAAGGCTTCGGGCTTTCCCGCACCTCACCGTAAGAGGTCTACCATGAACGATTCCGACAATCCCCGAGTGGCCGCTGAACGGGCGCGCGACAAATTCGAAAAAACTGCTGCACGATTCGAGAAATCGGCTCTCGATACTCCCATGCCGGACGCAATGCGCGCCGTTGCCGAGAAGAATGTAGCTCAGACACACGAGGTTTATGAGCGCTCCAAGGATGCTCTCGAAGCGGCATTAGAGACTCTAGAGCGGTCTTTCGACGCGCTGGGCCAAGGAACCATAGCTTTGAACCATAAGGTCATTGATATTGCCCAACGCAATATCAATTCCGGCTTCGATCTTGCAGTGAGCCTGACTGCAGCAAAGAACCTCGCCGAGGTCATCGAATTGCAAGCGGCCTATTGGCGCAAGCAGTTCGGCGCACTCGCGGACCAAGCTAAGGAGGTGCGCGCGTTGTCGAGCCAGGTAACCGCCGATGTGGCGAAGCAGGTCAAGGAACAAGTGGCGCGCGGCGTGGATGATCTGCGTAAGGCGAGCTAAACAGGATGCATTCCCTGCCGTTGGCGGAGGCCCGGCAAATGATCGGTAAGCGCCACGCCTGGGTGCCGCCGACCTGGCCGAGCGGCAGCAGCAACGGGACGCCGGCATGTAACTCAAGCTTCAGCAGGCCCGTTGAATAGTATCCAGAGTATCAAGGAGGCCAAAATGGCTACTGGAACTGTCAAATGGTTCAATGCCCAAAAGGGTTTCGGATTTATCGAGCCCAGCGATGGTGGCAAGGACGTGTTCGTGCACATGAGCGCTTTGGAGCGGGCTGGCCTCAGCTCGCTCAAGGAGGGACAAAAGGTCAATTATGAGGTCGCGCGCGACCGCGGAAAAGATTCGGCTGCCAACCTCTCGCTGGTCGAGTAGCCCGCACCCGTCACGCTCCTGGAACTCAGGAACAGCGACACTCCAGCTTCGGTGGAAATGTCCGCTCCTGCACCAAGCAGACTGACACGCCATGACGTTCTGACGGCGGCTTCGAGTTAAACGAACCTGATTTCGTCTCGATCGTCACGATCCAGGCAACCTCACTTGGCGTTTCCTGGGGCGCGCGGAGGCCGATCGTTGGCATTTGATTCTTTGCAGAGCCTTTTGACGTCGGCTTCGGCCTGCTCCCGTGTTTGGTAGAGGTCTTTGCCTACCTTGGTAACATTCTTGTCATTGCCCGACGGCTCTATATCGACGACGAGGCACTTGTCATCAGCTGCGCGAACAATCCACCAATTCGCGAGAGCCGGATCGGCGAAGGCAAGCAGCAGAACGGCTATCAATATAGATCTGTATGCCATGAAAGGTCTCAACTCGAGTCTCCGCCGGCCTTGCCAGTCGATTGCAGAGATCTGCGCGCCGGCACGAAAATAACGAGCACGACGAGTTACCTGTTCCATCTGCCCGGCCGCGCTCCCGCATGTCCGCTTCTGTCGTGCACGTTCTCTGCATTCCTTGGAGCTGCCGGATAGCTAATTCATATAGAGTCGTCCAGCTAAGTGTATGCGACGGCTGCACGGGGGGCCATAAAGGAGGTTTCGATGGCTACCTTTGTTGTGCTCGCTGGTTTCACCGATCAGGGCATCCGAAACGTCAAGGAAACGGTCGGCCGAGCGGAGGCCTTCAAGGAGATGGCCAAGAAGTGCGGCGTTACCGTCAAGGACATGTATTGGACGCTTGGCGCATATGATGTCATTGCGATTTGCGAAGCGCCGGACGATGAGGCCGCGACCGCGCTTTCGTTGAGCGTTTGCTCGCGCGGCAACATACG
>JBAUOI010000103.1:0-5794 GCA_049579665.1 Methyloceanibacter sp. | reverse complement strand
ACCTGATCGAGCGCAACACCGAGACGCTCGCCGTGCTGGAGAGCTTCGATGTCGGCAAGCCGATCAACGTCTGGGTCGATGGCTGGGACGCCTGCGACATCACCATGCAGTTCGGCGGCTTCAAGCGATCCGGTTTTTGCCGCGACCCTTCGCTCCACGCACTTTATAAATGTGCCGATCTGAAATCGGTATCGATCACGATCCGCTGACGGAGATTGCCATGACCATGATCTCCAAGAAATTCCCAACCGCCGCCCTGATCGACGGTTAGTGGGTTACCTCGACCAAGACTTTTCCCGTCACCGATCCCGCGACCGGCGCCGAGGTGGCGACCGTTCCGGATCTCGGCGCCAAGGACGCCAAGCGCGCCATCGACGCGGCCACCCGTGCGCTCCCTGCTTGGTCGGCCAAGACCGCGAAAGAGCGGGCGGCGATCCTCAAACGCTGGTTCGACCTCGTCACCGCCGAGACGGAAAGTCTCGCACAACTGATGACCACCGAGCAGGGCAAGCCGCTTGCCGAAGCGCGTGCCGAGGTAAGCTACGGCGCCTCCTTCATCGAGTGGTTCGCCGAGGAGGGGAAGCGCGCCTATGGGCGCACCATCCCGACCACGGTCGCGTCCAAGCGATATCTCACCATCAAGCAACCGATCGGCGTGGTCGCCGCGATCGCCCCGTGGAATTTCCCGATCGCCATGATCACGCGGAAAGTGGCGCCGGCACTCGCCGCGGGCTGCACCATCGTGGTCAAGCCGGCCGAGGAGACGCCGCTTTGCGCGCTCGCCATCGCCAAGCTCGCGCTCGACGCCGGGCTGCCGCCGGGTGTGCTCAATATCGTCACCACGTCGGATGCGCCTGCCGTCGGCAAGGTGTTCTGCGAGGATGGCCGCGTGCGCAAGCTTTCCTTCACCGGCTCGACCGAGGTCGGCAAGATCCTATACCGGCAATGCGCCGATACGGTGAAGAAGCTGACGCTTGAGCTTGGCGGCAACGCCCCGCTGCTGGTGTTCGACGACGCCGATCTCGACCAGGCGGTCGCCGGCGCCATGGCCTCCAAATACCGCAACGCCGGCCAGACCTGCGTCTGCGCCAACCGCATCCTGGTGCAGTCCGGCATCTACGACCGCTTCGCCGCCGCTCTCGTCGAGGCGGTCAACAAGCTCGTCGTAGGTCCCGGCATGGAGGCCGGCACGAATGTCGGCCCGCTGATCAACAGCGCGGCGATCGCCAAGGTCGAAAGCCTGGTGGGCGACGCCGTCAACAAGGGGGCGAGAGTCCTCACAGGCGGCGCGCTCGACAAAGCGGGGCCCCTGTTCTACCGCCCGTCGGTCGTGGGCGGGGTGACACCGGACATGGAGATCGTGCGCGAGGAGATTTTCGGCCCCGTCGCGGCGCTGGTGCGCTTCGACACCGAGGCCGACGCGGTGAAGCTCGCCAACGACACGCGGTTTGGGCTCGCCGCCTATCTGTTCAGCCAGAATTTGAGCCGCGCCTGGCGCGTCGCCGAGAAGCTCGACGCCGGCATGGTCGGCGTCAACGAAGGCATCTTCTCGAACGAGGTCGTACCCTTCGGTGGCGTCAAGGAATCCGGGCTCGGCCGCGAGGGCGCCGCCGAGGGCTTGGAGGAGTATCTCGAGATCAAATACATCTGCCTGGGGGCGCTTGATGCGTGATCGGTCACGACGGGCGGATGATGCCTACGGATTGAGCTTGGCTAAATTGGCGGCAAACCGTCATACTTGCCGGGCGCAAAACGACTTTACGAGCTAACGAGGCCCAGCAGCCGTAAGTTCAGGAGCAAGGAGAAGTGAGTATGACCGGGCAAGCCAAATCGTTTCGCACATCGCGCCGCTCACTACTGAAGGGTCTCGGCGCCGCCGCGATCGGCATCAGTCTAACGAGCACCAAGCGCTCGGCCTGGGCGGCCGAAGAGCCCAAGCTCAATTTCTACAACTGGGACACGTATATCGGCGAGACCACGCTCGAGGATTTCAAAGAGGCGAGCGGCATCGACGTCAATATGAGCCTGTTCGCGACCAACGATGAGTTGTTCGCCAAGCTGCGCGCAGGAAACCCGGGCTACGACGTCATCGTTCCGGGCAGCGAGTTCGTCGAGCGCATGATCCAGGCGAATTTGCTCGAGCCGCTCGATCACGCCAAGATCCCGAACATCAAGAACATCGCGCCGGAGTTCATCTCCGACGCGCCCTTCGATCCGGGCCGCAAGTTCAGCTTGCCCTATACCTGGCTCGTCATCGGCATCGGCTATCGCAAGTCCAAGCTCAAGGAGACACCCGAGAGCTGGAAGGTGCTGTTCGACTCCGACGCCTATAAGGGCCGCATCGCCGTCATGTCGGATGCGAGCGAGCTGTTCCGTAACTGTTTCAAATATCTCGGCCACTCATTGAACGACGCCTCGCCGGAGTTGTTGAAGCAAGCCGAGGCGATGCTCATCAAGCAGAAGCCCAACATCAAGTCGTTCCACGAGGACAACGGTCAGGATCTTCTGCTGGCCGGCGAGGTCGACGTGGTGATGGAATATAATGGCGACATCGCGCAGATCATGACCGAGGACGACGACATCAGCTTCATCGTGCCCAAGGAAGGCGCCATGCGGCAGCAGGACACACTCGCCGTTCCGAAAGGCGCGCCGCATCCGGAGAACGCGCTCAAATTCATCAACTTCATCTTCGAGCCGGAAGTAGGCGCCGAGATCACCAAGACGATCCTGTATCCATCTCCGAATGCCGCCGCCGTCGCGCTGATGCCGGAGTCCTACAAGAACAATCCTGTGATCTTCCCGCCGGCCGACATCATGGCCAAGTGCGAGTATCCGCGTTACATGGGCGCCGATTTCACGCGGCTCCTCGATGAAGCGATGACGCGGCTGCGGGCGGCATGAGGCAGCAGACGTAGCGAGCGACAGGAGCGCCGCGATGGCAACCCGGACACAGGAGCGTCGGCTGGCCTTCTTGGCAACGGCACTACCACCCATCGCCTGGGTGGTAGTGTTCTTCCTCGTGCCGCTGGCGATCGTCTGGGCCTATAGCTTTGGCCAGAACGCGGGTCTGACCGACATCGATATCAGCGGCACCTTCGACAACTACGTGAGAGCGCTCCAGCCGCTCTATCTCGGCATCTTCGCCAAGTCGATTTTCGTCGCCGGGATTACCACGCTGCTCTGTCTCATCATCGGCTTCCCGGTCGCGCTGGCGATCGTCTTTGCCAGCGAACGCTGGCGGCCGTGGATGCTGATGCTGGTTATGCTGCCGTTTTGGACCAATCTCTTGATCCGCACCTATGCGCTGATGTCGGTGCTTCGCACCGAGGGCTACGCGAATTTCACGCTCGAATGGCTATGGAACCAGGGCAGCTGGTTGATGACGCTGGTGGGGTTGCAGCCGCTGGGCGAATTCACGCCGCTCCAGTTGCTCTACAACAATTTTGCCGTCGTTTTGGGGCTGGTCTACGTTCACCTGCCGTTCATGGTGCTGCCGTTGTACGCCGCGCTCGACCGGCTCGACAAGTCGCTGATCGAGGCGAGCCTCGACCTCGGTGCTGGTCACATCCGCACGCTGTTCTCCATCGTGGTGCCGCTGGCGCTACCGGGCATCATTTCCGGCCTCATCATCACCTTCGTGCCAGCGCTTGGCGCCTATCTGACGCCCGATCTCCTCGGCGGTCCGGACAGCCAGATGATCGCCAATGTCATCGAGCGGCAGTTCAAGCGGGCCAATGACTGGCCGTTCGGAGCCGCGCTGTCGTTCCTCTTGATGTATGCGACCTTCGCGGCCATCGCATTGCGGGCCTATTTCAGCCGGGGCAAAGGCCCCGAGGGTCACGGGATCTAGCCATGGCCCTAAAACGCGCGCCCCTCGAATATAACCGCATGTGGCAGATGCGGGCTTGGCTGTTCGCCGTGTTCTTCTTTCTTTACGCGCCGCTGGTCGCGCTGATCGCTTTCAGCTTCAACGATAGCAAGCGCATCACGGTGTGGCGCGGCTTCACGCTCAGATATTACGAGAAGCTGTTCAATAACGACTCGCTGCTTCTCGCCTTCGCCAACTCGCTGACGATCGCCTTTGTCGCCACGCTCATCTCGCTCGTCATCGGTGCGCTCGCCGCGGTCCTGTTGTGGCGCTACCGCTTCGTCGGCAGGACGGTGGTGGAGGGCACGTTCGCCCTGCCGCTCGTGGTGCCGGAAATTTGCATGGGCGTTGCCATGCTGCTGTTCTTTACCCGCGTGATCCCCTGGCCAAATAATCTGATCTGGCCGTTCAATCTCGGCTCCATCATCATCGCGCATGTTTCGTTCTGTTTCCCCTTCGTGGCGCTCGTGGTCGGCGCCAGGCTCGCGAGCTTCAACAAGGAGCAGGAGGAGGCGGCGCGCGACCTCGGCGCCAACGATTGGCAGGCATTTCGCGACGTCCTGCTGCCGCATATTCGTCCGGCGCTAATCGCCGGTGGCCTGCTGGCGTTCACCTTGTCGCTTGACGACTTCGTCATCACGTTTTTCACCTCCGGCCCTGACACTGTCACCTTCCCGGTCAAGGTCTATTCGATGCTGCGCTTCTCGGTGACGCCGGAGGTCAACGCGGCATCGACCATGTTGATCCTGCTCACGGTCGTGCTCATGGTGGTCATGATGGTGCTGCAGAGCCGAGCCGCAAAGAAGACCAAAGGATGAGTGCTGTGGACCAAAAAGTAGGCAAGGGCGCCAAAGCCCCCGTCAAGCCGATCATCAGCTTTCGCAACATTTCGAAACGATGGGGATCCGCTGTCGGCGTGGACAATGTCAGCCTCGACATCGAGCCCGGAGAGTTCTTTGCGCTGCTCGGTCCGTCCGGCTGCGGCAAGACGACCTTGCTGCGCATGCTGGCCGGCCTGGAAGTGCCGACCGAGGGCACCATCCTGATCGACGGCGAGGACATGGGTGACATTCCGCCCAACCGGCGCGCCGTGAACATGGTGTTCCAGTCTTACGCGGTGTTTCCCCACATGACGGTCAGCGACAACGTCGCCTACGGCCTCAAGATCGATGGCGTGCCGCAGCCGGAGCGGGACAAGCGCGTGCAGGAGGCGCTCGATCTGGTCCAGCTCGGCCACCTTGCCGCGCGCATGCCGGATCAGCTGTCGGGCGGCCAGCGCCAACGCGTGGCGCTCGCCCGTGCGCTGATAAAAAAGCCCAAGGTCCTGCTGCTCGATGAGCCGCTATCCGCGCTCGACGCCAAATTGCGCGAGGCCATGCGCTTCGAGCTGTCGCAGCTCCAGCGCAAAGTCGGCATCACCTTCATCATGGTCACGCATGACCAGGACGAGGCGCTGGCGATCGCCTCGCGCATCGCGGTGATGAACAAGGGCTCGATCGCCCAGCTCGGCACGCCGTCCGACCTCTACGAGTTCCCGGCCTCCCGTTTCGTCGCCGATTTCATCGGCGCGGTGAACATGTTCGAGGGCACGCTGATCGACGACAAGCCAGACGAGGCCACGGTTGCCTGCCCTGAACTCGAGCCGCATCGCGTGCACGTTCCTCATTCGGTCGCAGGCCAGGAGGAATCGCCGGTCTGGGTCGCCATCCGCCCGGAGAAGATGACCCTGCATAAGAATGCCGATACGCCGCCAAAGGTGCCGGAGTGTCCCGCCGCGCACAATGTCGCCAGGGGGGAGATCAAGGAGATTTCCTATCTCGGCGACATCTCGATCTATCACGTGCTGCTAGACAACGGCCGGCTGATCCGCATCTCGCGACCCAACCGCTCTCGCTGGGACCAGGACGAATTCACCTGTGGCGAGAG
>JBAUOI010000102.1:0-3386 GCA_049579665.1 Methyloceanibacter sp. | reverse complement strand
CTCAGCGCACCGCGCGGCGCTGCCGTCGCGAGCGCCGTTCCGTTCGAGGGCGCCCAGGAGGGGCCACGCGCCGCGGCGATGACGTCGTCCCGGTGGTCGTCGAGGCTCGAGAAGAACGCGCGCCACTCGGGATCGAGCGAGGCGGGATCCTCTTCGTAGCGAGCGTGGAGCTCGGCAAGATAGGTGGCGTTGGCGCCTTGCAAGAACGACGTGCGGAGAAACACGTCGTTCAGTTCGTGTCGCGTCATTTAAGTCAACCCTGCCGGCCGTTGAAGGGCCACCGGCGTGCCCGGCAAACAAGGCGAGCTTTGGGCGCTCGCCTCACCCGTCATTTAGTAATCGTGCAAGGGTTGTTCCAAGGGCGGCGGGGGAATTTGCCACGACAATTCCGGCCTCGCGCATTGCCTCAATTTTGTGCTTTGCGTCGCCTTTGCCGCCTGAGATCACGGCACCGGCATGGCCCATGCGGCGACCGGGCGGGGCGGTCGAGCCTGCGACAAATCCGACTACCGGTTTCGTGTTTCCCGCTTCGATCAGGAATTCGGCGCCGTCCTCTTCCGCGCTGCCGCCGATCTCGCCGATCATGATGATGGCCTCGGTCGCGTCGTCGCCGAGGAACAGCGACAGCGCATCGACGAAATTCGTGCCGTTGACGGGGTCGCCGCCGATGCCGATGCAGGTCGATTGGCCGAGCCCGACCGCGGTGGTCTGCGCCACCGCCTCATAAGTGAGCGTGCCCGAGCGCGAGACGATGCCGACTTTGCCAGGCTTGTGGATATGGCCCGGCATGATGCCGATCTTGCATTCGCCCGGCGTGATGATTCCCGGGCAATTTGGGCCGATCAGCCGCGTCTCCGAGCCGTCAAGCGCGCGCTTCACCTTGACCATGTCGAGCACCGGCACGCCTTCGGTGATGCAGACCACCAATGGCACGCCCGCGTCGATCGCCTCGAGGATGGCATCTCCGGCGAAGGCTGGCGGCACATAGACCGCGCTTGCATCCGCGCCGGTCGCCGCAACAGCGTCTTTGACGGTGTCGAACACAGGCAAGCCGAGATGGGTGGTGCCGCCTTTGCCGGGCGTCACGCCGCCGACCATCTTGGTGCCATAGGCAATGGCCTGCTCGGAATGGAACGTGCCCTGCGCGCCAGTGAAGCCTTGGCAGATGACACGCGTGTTCTTGTCGACGAGGACGGACATGGGACGATTTGACTACCCTGCAAGTTTCAAGCCGCGGCCTTGACGGCGGCCACGGCCTTCTTGGCCGCGTCGTCGAGGTCGTCGGCGGGAATGATGGCGAGACCCGAGTCCCGAAGCAGGGTCTTGCCGCGCTCGACATTGGTGCCTTCGAGCCTGACCACCAGCGGCACGGTGATGTGCATCTCGCGCGCCGCGGCGATGATGCCTTCGGCAATGGTGTCGCAGCGCATGATGCCGCCAAAGATGTTGACCAGCACGCCCTTCACATGCGGGTCCGAGAGGATGATCTTGAAGGCCTCGGCAACCCGCTCCTTGCTCGCGCCGCCGCCGACATCGAGGAAATTGGCCGGCTCGCCGCCATAGAGCTTGATGATGTCCATGGGAGCCATGGCCAGCCCCGCACCGTTGACCATGCAGCCGATCGAACCGTCGAGCTTCACGTACGAGAGACCGAGATCGCCGGCCTCGACCTCGGCCGGGTCTTCCTCGTGAATATCGCGCAAAGCGGCGATGTCTTCGTGACGGAACAGCGCGTTGTCGTCGAAGCCGATTTTGGCGTCGAGGCACAGCAGATTGCCTTCTCTTGTGACGACCAAGGGGTTGATCTCGATGAGGCTCGCGTCTTTCTCGACGAACAGCGTGTAGAGCGACTTGACCAGCGCCGCGCATTGCTTGGCGAGCGGGCCTTCGAGCTTCAGCGCGGACGCGATCACCCGTCCATGAAAGTCGCTGATGCCGGAGGCCGGATCGACGGTGAGCGTGACGATCTTCTCCGGCGTCTCGGCCGCCACCTTCTCGATGTCGACGCCGCCCTCGGTCGAGGCGACAAAGGCGACGCGCCCCGACCCGCGATCGACCAGCAGCGACAGGTAGAGCTCGCGGGCGATGGAGGCGTCCTTCACCACATAGACGCGGCGCACGACGCGGCCCTTGGGCCCGGTCTGCGGCGTGATCAGCGGTTTGCCGAGCATGCGGTCCGCCTCGGCGTGCAGCTCTTGCAACGTCTTCACCAGCTTGATGCCTCCGCCTTTGCCGCGGCCGCCGGCGTGGATCTGCGCCTTGACCACGAAGGTTTCGCCGCCAAGAGTTTGGGCGTGAGCGGCGGCTTCCTGTGGGGTCTCGGCCACGTGCCCTTCAGCCACCGGCGCGCCATAAGCATGCAGCAGGGCCTTGGCCTGATATTCGTGAATGTTCATGGGAGATTCGCGGCCGGTTAACGGCCGCGCCCTAAGCGAGGTGAAGCAATGCTCCTAAGCGGTGGCGAGGCTCGGCGCGATCCTCTGGCACAATTCGACAAGGGCCCTCACCGACTCGACGGAATGCATGAAGGCATCCTTCTCGGCCGAGGTGAGATCGAGCTCGATGACGCGCTCGACGCCCTTGGCGCCGATGATGATGGGAACGCCGGCATAGATGCCCTTCACGCCATACTCGCCGTTTAGATAGGCGGCGCAGGGCAGCACCCGCTTCTGGTTCTTGAGATAGGACTCGGCCATCTCGAGCGCGGCGGCGGCCGGCGCGTAAAAGGCGGAGCCGGTCTTGAGCAAGCCGACGATCTCGGCGCCGCCGTCACGCGTGCGCTGCACGATGTCGTCGAGCCGCTTCTGGGTGATCCAGCGCATCTTGACGAGGTCGGCCAGCGGAATGCCGGCGACCGAGGAATAGCGGATCAGTGGCACCATGGTGTCGCCGTGCCCGCCCATCACCAGCGTATTGATGTCCTCGGGGCTCACGTCGAATTCCTGGGACAGGAAAAAGCGGAAGCGCGCCGCGTCGAGCACGCCGGCCATGCCGACCACCTTGTTGCGCGGCAGGCCGCTGGTCTTCTGTAGGGCCCAGACCATGGCGTCGAGTGGGTTGGTGACGCAAATGACGAAGGCTTCCGGCGCGTATTTGCGCAAGCCCGCGCCCACCTGCTCCATCACTTTTAGGTTGATCTCGATGAGGTCGTCGCGGCTCATGCCGGGTTTGCGCGGAATGCCGGCGGTGACGATCACCACATCGGCGTCCTTCAGCTCGGCATATTCGTTGGTGCCCTTGAATTTCGGGACATAGCCCTCGACCGGCGCCGATTGGGACAAATCGAGCGCCTTGCCTTGCGGCACGCCGTCGACCACGTCGAACAGGACGATTTCACCGAGTTCCCTAATACCGGCAAGATGGGCAAGCGTGCCACCGATCTGGCC
>JBAUOI010000101.1:0-1507 GCA_049579665.1 Methyloceanibacter sp. | reverse complement strand
GCGTGGTGCAGGCCGGCAACGCGCTCGACCTCTACCGCGCGCCGAAGGACATCCTCGCCGCCCGCACCTTCTCCGACCTGAACGAAATCAAATCGCGCATCGAAGGCGGCAGCGCGCCGACCCCGATCGGCTGCTTCGCCGCCAACGGCCTTGCCGAGGGGACTGCGGCCATTGTCTGCGTGCGGCAAGGCGGCGTGCGGCTGCTGGCGGCGGGGCAGGGCACCCCGGCGCGCGTGCTCGATACGCGTTTCCTTGGCGACGTGGCGCTGGTCGAGATCGCCGTGCAGGGGCTCGATACGCCGATCCTCGCCCGCGTGCGGGAGAGCGACGTGCCGCCGCAGGGGACCGAGATCGGCGTCGGCATCGATACCGGGGCGGTGTTGATTTTCGAGGCCGATAACGGCGAACAGGCCGCCGCTTGACGCCCTATGCGCGGCTTGCGACCGGACGCCGTTTGCTGCCATAGTGCGCCGCGATAGGCTCGCTGGAGACATTGGAGAAATTTCATGGGTTTAGGCAGCGGGTGGCACTGGCTTCTGGTCCTCCTGGTGTTCGTGCTCCTGTTTGGCGCGGGCAAGATCTCGGGGCTCATGGGCGATCTCGCCAAGGGCATCAAGAGCTTCAAGAAGGAAATGGCCGAAGGCGGCGAAGAGCCGGCGGAGGAGCCGGCCAAGCCGGAAGCCAAGGTGATCGAGCACAACGTCGAGAAGCCTGCCCGGACGACCACCAAGACCGCGTCGAAGGCCCCGCGCAGCCGGAAATCGGGCTAGCGGCAGCCGATACACACGCCCCGCGGGGCTGGCCTTAGCCGGCCCGCAACCCTCGCCCTGAAGCGGCACACATGTTCGACATCGGTTGGTCGGAGCTTCTCGTCATCATCGTGGTCGCGATCGTCGTGGTCGGGCCGAAGGAACTGCCGAAGCTGATGGGCACGTTCGGCCATTATGCCGGCAAGCTCAGGCGCGCGGCCGCCGATTTCCAGCGTCAGTTCGACGAGGCCATGCGCGACACCGAGGTCGCCGAGGTGAAGAAGGCGATGGAGGCGGTGCGCGCGGAAACTGCCTCGCTCGACCAGCCGGTGATGCTGCCGAAGATCGATACGCCGCAGCCGAGCCCTACGGCGCCCTCCGTCCCCCACGCGGCGTCGCCCATGCCGACCGTGTCGGCGGCGCCGAGCGAGCCCGTGGCCAAGCCGAAGCCGCCCCGCAAGCGCGCAGCCTCGACCAAGCCGAAGAGCGAAAGCCCCAAACGGGGCAAGAAGCCCGCGGAGCCGCCGCATGACGCATGACGACGACATCGAGGCGAGCAAGGCTCCGCTGATGGAGCATCTGATCGAGCTCAGGCGGCGGCTGATGTGGTCGCTGCTGGCGGTGTTCCTCGCCTTCCTCGTCTGCTTCTGGTTTGCCAGGCCGATCTACAATCTTCTGCTGTGGCCGTACCGGCTGGCGGTCGGCTCCGATGCGCCGATCGAGATGATCTACACGGCGCCGCAGGAGTTCTTCTTCAC
>JBAUOI010000100.1:0-1945 GCA_049579665.1 Methyloceanibacter sp. | reverse complement strand
GCGTAAACTCCCGCGCCGAGCTCGCCGAGGCCGAGGATATCATGCAGAAGCGCCTGCGCGCGCGCGCCATGGCAGGCGGCGCGACGCTGGTCGCACCCGAGACGGTATTTCTCAGCCATGACACGCGCATCGGCAAGGACGTGGTAATCGAGCCGCACGTCGTCATCGGCGAGCGCGTCGTCATCGAAGACGGCGCTACCATCAAAAGCTTCTGTTACATGGAAAAGTCGCGGATCGGTCCCGGCGCGACGGTCGGGCCGTTCGCGCGGCTCCGGCCCGGCGCGACTCTCCTCAAGGACGCGCATATCGGCAATTTCGTCGAGATCAAGCAGTCCGAGATCGGCGAGGGCGCCAAGGTTAACCACCTCACCTATATTGGCGATGCCAGCGTCGGTCCGCGCGCTAATGTTGGCGCCGGTACCATCACCTGCAACTATGATGGCTTCGACAAGCATCGCACCGAGATCGGCGCCGGCGCCTTTATCGGCTCAAACTCCTCGCTGGTGGCGCCTGTCAAGATCGGCGAGGGCGCCTATATCGGTTCGGGAAGCGTCATCTCCAAGGACGTCGCGCCCGATGCCTTGGCGCTGTCGCGCAGCCCGCAGGAAGAGCGCCAAGGATGGGCCGCGAAAGCGCGCGAGCGGCGTAAGCGGACGCCGAAGCCGGGCGGCAACAAGAGGACATAGAGCGTGAGTTGCGACACGAAACGACGGCAATTTCGACTAGCCGGGGCATGCGGGAGTAGGCGATGTGCGGCATCGTAGGCATTCTCGGCAAAGGGCCGGTCGCCGAACAACTCGTCGACGCTCTGAAACGCCTCGAATATCGCGGTTATGATTCCGCGGGCGTCGCCACGGTCGAGAACGGCCATCTTGACCGGCGTCGCGCCGAGGGCAAGCTGCGCAATCTCGAAGAGCTGCTGAAGCGATCGCCGCTGGACGGCTCGACCGGCATCGGCCATACCCGCTGGGCCACGCACGGCAAGCCGACCGAAGCCAATGCGCATCCGCATGCGACCGACCTCGTCGCGGTCGTGCATAACGGCATCATCGAGAATTTCCGCGAACTGAAGGAGGAGCTGACCGCGCACGGCGCGGCCTTCACCAGCGACACCGACACCGAAGTGATCGCTCATCTCATCACCAGCGAGCTGAAGACCGGCAGCGATCCCGTGCGTGCCGTCTACCATGCGTTGCGGCGGCTGAAGGGTGCGTTTGCCCTGGCGATGATCTTCGCCGGTTATAACGATCTGATGATCGTCGCCCGCCAGGGGAGCCCGCTTGCCATCGGCTTTGGCGACGGGCAGATGTTCGTTGGCTCCGACGCCATCGCGCTGGCCCCTTTTACCGACTCGATCGCCTATCTCGAGGACGGTGACTGGGCGGTGATGACGCGGAAAGCCATTGCCATCCGCGACCGGAACGGCAACGGGGTGGAGCGGGCCGTGACCCGCTCGCTCGCCACGGCGCTGCTCGTCGACAAAGGCAACCACCGCCACTTCATGGCGAAGGAGATCCACGAGCAGGCGGAAGTGATCGGCCACACGCTGGCCACCTATGTCGACCTCGCCACCAACAGCGTCGATATCCCGCAGCTCCCATTCGACTTCGCCAAGATCACGCGGCTCTCGCTCTCCGCCTGCGGCACCGCCTTCTATGCCTGCCTCGTCGCCAAATATTGGTTCGAGCGCTGGGCGCGCCTGCCGGTCGATGTGGATATCGCCTCTGAGTTCCGCTATCGCGAGACCGCGCTCGATCCCGGCGGCGCGGCACTGTTCGTCTCGCAGTCTGGCGAGACGGCCGACACGCTGGCCACGCTGCGCTATTGCCGCGCGCAAGGGCAGCACATCCTCTCGATCGTCAATGTGCGCGAGTCGACGATAGCGCGGGAATCCGATGCCATTCTGCCGACGCTCGCCGGGCCGGAGATTGGTGTTGCCTCGACC
>JBAUOI010000099.1:0-1761 GCA_049579665.1 Methyloceanibacter sp. | reverse complement strand
GCGCGCTGAGCTCCCGGCGATCCTCGATCGTATTGCGTCCGTATCGCTTCAGTCTTGCCGAGGCATCCGCTTGCGTCAGGCCTTGCGGCCGGGATGCGAGCTTCGCCATCAGCGCATCGGCGCCGATCGCCCAGAAGGGACCGACAGCATCCGCGCGCGATCCCGCGAGAGGCTCTCTGTGCTTGCGTGACATAGCGCCGAAGCCCCGAGGCTTGAAGGGAGCCCCCCTAATGGGCCATCAGAACGGGCACGGGCGTATGACGCAGCACGTGCTGGGTCGCGCCGCCGAACACCCATTCGCGCCAGCGCCAGCGGCCATAAGCGCCCATGACCAGGAGGTGGCCGGCACCCATTGACGCTTCTAGCAGGAGCTCACCGGCTTCATGCGACCGCGCGACGAGCGGCGCGAGCACGATGCGGTGACCGGCCTTCCGCAGATACTCGGCGATCGCCGCGGCGCTCCCGTCCTTGCCGTCCTCGGTGATGCTCACGAGCTTGATGCGCTTGGCCTTGGCGAGAAGCGGCTCGGCTGCGGCGACCGCCCTCACCGCTTCCACGCTCTCCTTCCAGGCGATAACCACCGTCTCGCCGATCGGCCCTTCCGCGATCTTTGGCATCACCAGCACCGGACGCCCCGAATGAAACAGAGCGGCATCGCGTATGCTCGACGCGAAGGCATCCGCCTGCGCGCCGATGCTCGGCACGATCGTCAGGTCCGAGACTTTTGCCCGCGTGGCAACGGCCTCGGCAGGCAAGGCTTCGATGGAGATGAGCTCGGCGTTGGCCTTGGGATAGCCGCGCGCGATCTTGCTGAACCATTTGCGCGCCTGGCGCTTTTCCAACGCCACCTGCTTCCTGCCGACATCGATCAGCTCATCGAAATAGATCGGGCTGAGCTCGGTCGAATACGGCAGGCGCTCTTCCGGCGCGGGGCAAGGATGCAACACCTCGAGCTCGGCGCCGAAGCGCACGGCAAGTCCAAAGCCCGCCGCGGCGCACGCATCGATGGTGCCGTTCTGGGTGATCGGCAACAGAATTCTGACGAGTTTCATGTCGCTCTTAGCCCGGCTATCTCTGGTCCGCGTCGCGGCCCTTGAGGCTCAGGATGTAGGCAATGACGTTCAACATGTCCTGCTTGTCGACCACGATATTGGGCATGGTCGGGTGATAGGTCTCGATCCACACCCTGAGCGCGGTTCCAGTCATGCCGGGCCTATCGGCCACTTCGCGGAAGCGGGTGGCCTTGGGGACGGGTGAATTCTCGGCGGAGATGCCGTGACAGCCCGAGCAGACGCTCTGCGCATATTCGAACCCGGCTTGCGGGTCGCCCACGTCCTCGGCGGCAAGCGCGCTGGCGGCGCCTAACGCGCTCACGGCCAGGAAGATCATAAGCCGCATGGCGGACTCCTTCATTCGACCAGGTCATAGGACCCAATTGGGACGCCTGCGGCCTTGATGCCGGTCAAGATTGCGGCCGGAGCTGTTTGAAATTACGCGGCTTTTATTTTGACGCATCTCAATGAACGTTTAGCCAAAGTCGCGCATTATTGAGGCTTGGCGGTGGGCGCGAGCGAGTGACAGGAGGTCAGTCCATGCAGGTCAAAGACATGATGCACAAGGGCGCCGAATATGTCGCGCCGAATGCCAAGCTTCAGGTGATCGCCAAGAAGATGCGCGAATACGATGTCGGCGCGATTCCCGTTTGCGAGGGTGGCAAGACCATCGGCATGGTCACGGACCGCGACATCGCGATCAGGGCGC
>JBAUOI010000098.1:0-15814 GCA_049579665.1 Methyloceanibacter sp. | reverse complement strand
TCCTTGATGCGGCCCTTCATCTCGGCGAACAGCTTCGCTTGGATCTGTTCGGTGTCGGCCATGACGGCCTTTGAATAGGCATTCTCGGCTTCGAGATAGGTCCTGATCTCGGGATCGAGCAAAGCGGGATCGCGCATCACCGCCTGCCAGTTGTCGGCGCGAAGCCAGGCGTAATCGTCAACCCGCTCGATGCCGTGATAGCGGGAGGTCGAAGGACGGCGAAGGGCGCGCGGCCGACTTAGCGCCGACCGCGCCGCCTGGGCAGATTTTGCATTCATGCTTTTCGATTACGAGCCGCTTTTGCCCTCGGTGTCGAGGTCTAGCGCGCATCCATTGATGCAGTAACGCATGCCCGTGGGGCCGGGCCCGTCGGGAAATACATGGCCGAGATGCGCATCGCAATTGGCGCATCGCACCTCGATCCGGCGCATGCCGTAGGAATCATCCTCGTGCGTGGTCACCGTGCCCTCGGCAGCCGCGGCGGTAAAGCTCGGCCAGCCGGTGCCGGAGTCGAACTTGGTGTCCGAACTGAACAATGGAGCCCCGCAACAGACGCAGCGATACATGCCATCACGCTTGTCATTGTAATAGGGATGACTGAAAGCCCGTTCCGTGCCGTGCTGGCGCGTAACGTGGAACTGCTCAGGCGTAAGTTTTTCGCGCCACTCAGCCTCGGAAGCCGCAAGTTTCGCGTCGTCAGTCTTGTTGATTTTGTCGGCTTTGCTCATGGGTGGAACACTTTCCCGATCATTGGCATTTATTCGACCGCAATATAAGCATCAGAACTGACCCTCCGAAGAGCTTAGGCCTAATGCTCACGCAGGCTTGATTCCCGATCAGAATGTGACTTCCCGCCCGGTCTGAGCTGGGCAAGTTGCCGAAATGTCATAAACACCGTGCTAATCAAAGTTAAGCAGCGGTGCGAACTACCTTGGGTAAACAGAAGTCGTCACTTCGTTTATCATGATCGTCCTATAGCCAGTCTTCACTAGAAGAACGCATTGCGATTTGATTGAGGAGTGGTTATAGAGTGCAGATCAGCTTAGGTCGTTAGATTGCATAACGTTCTCTAGTTGCGAAACATTGTAACTGCGTGTCACAAAAACGGCGTAATCTGGTGACTCAACAGTCATGTGGGCCCGGGAGATGCACTGGCACCCGTAAATCGCGGGATGCTTGGGAGGACCGGGAGTTTAGCTGGATCAAGGAGCCACTTCATGGAAGCGAATCTGGAGAAGAACGAACTCGTTGAACTCACCGCTGAGATCGTCTCGGCTTATGTCAGCAACAACACGGTCGTCGCTACAGACCTTCCTGGTGTCATTCACAATGTGTTCGATGCGCTGAGCAAAGCCTCAAGCGCCACAGGTCAGCCCGCGCGGGAAGAGTTGAAGCCGGCGGTTCCGGTCAAGAAATCCGTCACGCCAGAGTACATTATCTGTCTCGAGGACGGGAAGAAGTTCAAGTCGCTGAAGCGGCATCTGCGCACCCATTACGATCTGTCCCCCGAAGAGTATCGGGAGAAATGGGGCCTCCCGCACGACTATCCGATGGTCGCGCCGAACTATGCTGCGGCCCGTTCCGACCTCGCAAAGCGCATGGGTCTCGGCCAACGGCGGCGCTAAGGCTCTCGAATCGCCGGTCCTTATTGGGATGCTGCGCGGCGATCGGCGAGCTGCATTTCGGCGTCCTCGCGCTACCCAAGATCGGGTAGTCGCCCCAAGCGTTACCACAAGCCTTTGTGATTCCTGATGAATCTGGCGCTCCCCGCTTGCAAGTCGCCCGAGTTATCCACATAGTCGCAGAAACACAAGCGATTCGCGGGCCGTTCAAGGCTTGCCGCAGGGGGAATGACATGCTGTTCGGACGCGCCTTTCGGGCCCAGCTCGTAATGCAAGGACAGCGTGAGCTCTTCGATTATTGGCTCCGATCGGCAGGTCCGCGCCGCATGCCGGCGAGATCCGATCTCGATCCTCTCAAGGTGCCGCGGCTGCTCCCTTATATCGGCCTAATCGACGTCAGGGACGGCGTGGACGACGCCTCGTTCAGGCTGGCGGGGACGCGGCTGCACGATGTCTACGGCCAGGAAGTCACCGGCAAGCGGGCCGGCGACGTCTTCTCCGGCCAACAGGCGGACTATTGGCATCGGATCCATGCGAGCCTCGTGGCAAAGGGCTCGCCGCTCACCGGCGTGGTGCGGGGACCGGCCAAGGGTCGCGACCATATCGTCTTGTTTTGGTTGAGATTGCCGCTGTCGGACGATGGCGGCCGGGTCGATCGCATCCTCTGTTTCGACGTGGCGGCTCCGTCCGCGAGTGAGCCCGCCCAGTCCGAGCGCACACTGTTCTGCTATTCGCGCATTCAGCCGAGACCATTGGCGCGGCGCGTGCAATTCGGCGGCTGAGCCTCGAGCTGGCTCAAGCCGGCGAGTTCCCCTTTATAGGCGCTGATCAGGCCGAGATGTCGATTGAGGTCATAGCTCCAATGACCTGAAAGCGCGCGCCTCCGCTCGGCCCTGAGCGCGCTGCGAAGCTTCGCCAGCACGTGGCGGTGTCCTTCGGGGCTGTGATCGCCGAGTTCATGCGGCCAGAGCGGAACGAGTTTCGGCAGGTCGCGCGAGCGCACATAGGCGGCGGCGCCCGCCTCCGCCATCGGGCCGAAGATACGCCCGGCCGTCGAGACTTTGCGCCTTCCGTGTCTCTCGTTGTCACGCCGCCCCCGTTGCTGCACCGGCCTGCCTCCTGTTGTCGTCGAGGCCTGAGCATGCGCGCAGCCGGAGCGCCTGAGGATATCCGGGTGATTGGTACGCCGCCGAGACAGGGCGATGCCCGCCCTCTGCTCGGGGGTGACCCTTCCAGACCGCGCTCGCTAGGGCTGAAGCGCTCCCGCTTATCCCCGCCCAGTCCCACCCCTTCTAGAGTGTGCTAGGTCTTTATTCCTAGAAACTACCGGAAGGGGAGTGTTGCCGATGCGCGGTGCCGTTCGGATTATCGAGAGCCGTTGTCTGGCGAGGGCGAGACCCGCCATGAGCATGGGCAAGTCCCACCTTAGGCAAGTGGTCGATTGCGCAGTTTCGGCGGTGTTTGACGTTGACGTGCGCGATCTCAAGGCGCCCACGCGCGGCTCGACGCGAGCAGCCTTCGCGCGCCAGGTGGCGATGTATCTCGCTCATGTGGTGTGCGGCCTGAGCCTCACCGAGGTTGGCGCGCTCTTCGCCCGCGACCGGACGACAGCGGCGCATGCGTGCAGGGTCGTCGAGGACCGCCGCGACGATCCCGAGCTTGATGGACGGCTCGAACATCTCGAGCGCGCCGTCGCCTCACTGTTCGATGCGCTGTTCGCGCGGCGAGGCTAGACGATGAGACCCAAAGCCCCGGCCAAGCGGGAGCACGACGGCGATTGCTTCAGGCAGCAACATCAGCTGCGTGCGATCGCCGAGCGGGAGGTCGAGGGCGTTCGGCGGGCCGTCCTTATCAACGATGCCGAGAGTCCGCTCGGTTGGTTGAAGAGCCGGAAGGATCGGAACGGCAGGCCTTTGATCAGCGACGACCAGTATGCCGCGGGGGAGCGCTTACGCGCCGATTATTGGTTCGCCCATCTCAGTCCGCGCGTGACCTCGAACTGGTCGGCGCTCGCGCCTGCGGAACGGACGCACCGGGGAGCACCCTCCAATGCGGCGGCGCTTCGCGATGAGGTCCTCGCGGCAAAGGAGTGGGTAATGCGCGCGCTGATGGCCGTGGGTCCCGAGGTCTCGGGCGTGCTGGTCGATATTTGCTGCGAGCTGAAAGGCCTCGAAGATGCCGAGAAGGAGAATGGCTGGCCGCAGCGCGCCGGCAAGGTGGTGCTCCAGATCGCGCTGACGCGACTTGCCAAGCACTATGGGCTGATCGGCGGCGAGACGCAGAAGCCGGCGCGGAGAGGGTTACGCCATTGGGGAAGCGAGGACTATCGGCCAACGCTCGATGCGTGGCGTTCAGGCGCGCTCCCCGAGGGGGAGTCGTGACCAGCGGCTCGCTTGACTAGCGCAGCGCGCGTTCGCCATGAGCCAGCTCGGCGTCGGTCCTGATCCGCCTTACCATTGCCATCAGGCCGTTCGACCGCTGCGGCGTGAGATGCTCGTTCAAGTGCAGCAGGCCCAGTCTCTCACCGGCATCGATGCGTACAATCTCGTCGGCCGTCTTCCCCGAGTAGAGAGAAAACAGGATGGCGATCAGGCCGCGCACGATATGCGCGTCACTGTCGCCGATAAAGCTCAGGCGAGGGACGTTTCCGCTCCGATCGACATGGGTGGAGAGCCAGACTTGGCTGACGCAACCTTGGACCTTGTTGGCGGCGGAGCGGTCCTGCTCCGGCAACGGCTCGAGCTTGCGGCCAAGCTCGATCACGTAGCGGTAGCGGTCTTCCCAATCGTCGAGCAGCTCGAAATCGGCAAGGATGTCTTCGAAGCTTGCGGCCTCGCGCGTATCGTTCAAGGCGTCCATGGACTCAATATAGGCGGGAATGCTGGCGGCTGCGACCGGCTTCAGCGCCAAAATTGGGGCGCGCAAATTGGGAGGGAAAGGGCAGAAACCTTCCCAATTGCGCGCCCTTGGCAGGCGGGGGGCTGCCAAACTTGTAAGATCTTGCAGGCGGACGGTGGTCCGCGTTGTTGCTTAGGTGCCGGCCGGCTCTGGGCCTGACCAAGCCTCTTCGCGATCCTCCGGATTGAGCGTGTCCTGCGACGCGCTCATGTCGAAGCGGATCGGCTTGGCGAAGGCGGCTGCGTCGGAGCTCTCCATCTCCGGCAGCGGCGACTGAAGCGAGGTCGGCTCGGCCGCGCCACCGCCTGCCTTGTTCTGGATGAGATCCATCAACATGCGGGCGCCGAACTCGGCCTTCTGCACGAACACGGCGAACGCATCCTTGCCTCTCGCGCACGTCTCCGGATTGCGGTCGCAGAAGCTGGTGACGTCGTTCACCGCCGCCTGCGCCGTGCCGTAAACCTCGCTGCGCTGCTTGTCGTCGGTCGGCAGCAGCAGAACGATGATCATGAGCCAGAAGGCCGCCCTGATAAGGAACAGCATGACTTTGCCCTCTCTGTTTACGCCTATTGCGGCTTTTGCTGCCGCTATCATTCCCCTTAGAGCGTCTACTATAGCGCAGAGAAAATAAGGGAGTTTCACTGCAATCAATAAAGTTTGAGACGAAAATTCCGTTCGATTCTTCGGAGGACAAGATTAGCGTTCTCCTAATACTTGATTACAATTCATTTGCGAATTGTCTCAAATTTTACAGAACTCGCCCACCGGACCAGCGTACAGCAAGCTTTGTCTCGATCATCGTGGCGCTAAAGCCATCGCCACCCGCTTTAAGCTTCCTTAAGCGGGGACGACAATACTCAACGGCAAGTCAATCCGGGGACGCGAGCGGCGCTTGTCCCGCTCCGAGATGCGCGTGTTTGGTCGTGAAAGTCTGCGCGGGCTCACAGCCTATTTCAGCTCGCTCGTGCATGATGACGCGCGTGGCGATCCGCTGACGGCAGCGCGCCACCAATCCTTCATTGCCTCGCATCTGCTCGGCGGCCTGCTCGCGCTCTGCGTGTTTCCCGTCTACCTGATGGTCGGCGGCAAGCCGTCGCTCTATGGGGCCATCGCCTTTCTCTGGCTGCTGTCGCCGATCGGCATCGCGATCTTTCTCGCGCGCACGGGGCGGTTCGCCGCCGCCCATCTCGCCTCGTCGGCGAATCTCGCCGGACTCGTCACCTATTGCGCCTGGCTCACCGGCGGCCTGGCCTCCTGGCTCATTCCATGGATGGTGGTCGTGCCGGTCGAGGCGGCGCTCGCCACCGACCGGCGCATCGTCGCCTGGGCTGCCTGCGTCACCGGGCTTGGCCTTGCCGTTCTCGCCATCGCCCCATCGTTCGACTCTACGCATTCGGCCGATCTGCTGCCGCTCTCACCGATGCTGCTGTCGCTGATCGGGGCTTTAAGCGCCATGAGCTATACCGCGGCCTTGGCGGTGATGGTGCAGCTCGTGCATCGGCGCTCGGAGAGCGCGGTGCGCGCCGGCGAGGACCGCTACCGGCTGTTGGCCGAGAACGCGACCGACATGATCACGCGTCATGACGAAAAGGGCCGCGTTCTCTTCGCTTCGTTTGCCGCGCAGCAGCTGTTCGGCGAACCCGCGCAGAAGATCGCCGGCGACGGCCTATTCGAGCGCGTGCATGTCGCCGACCGTCCGGCCTATCTCACGGCGCTGTCGCGCTTGCTGGCCAACAACGAGCCCATCGCCGTTGAGTTCAGGATCCGCCGCGCAGGCGGTGCCGAGCCCGCGCGCTATGTGTGGGTGGAGATGCGCTGCCGGCCTTTACGCGCCGAGGACACGGCTCTCGACCGGCCAGGCATCGTCGCCGTGACGCGCGACATCTCGGATCGCAAGGCGCAGGAAGCGGAGATCTTGCGCACCCGCGACGAAGCCGAGAGCGCCAGCCGGGCCAAGACGCAGTTCCTCGCCAATATGAGCCATGAGCTGCGCACGCCCCTCAATGCCGTGATCGGCTTCTCGGAGATCTTGAATCGCGAGCTGTTCGGCGCGCTCGGCGAGCCGCGCTATCGCGATTACGCGCGACTGATCCACGAAAGCGGCGAGCATCTCTTGAATGTCGTCAACGACATTCTCGACATGTCGAAGATCGAGGCTGGCAAGTTCAAGATCGTCAAGGAACCGTTCGACGTGGAGCCGCTGGTCAAATCCTGCTGCGACCTGATGCGGCACACGGCGGAGCAGAGATCCCTATCGCTCATTATGGATGTATCGCCCGGCATTCCAGAGCTCCCGGCCGACAAGCGCGCCTGCAAGCAGATGCTGATCAATCTGATCTCGAACGCCATCAAATTCACCGACCCGGGCGGCTGGGTGCGCGTCTCCGCTGGTCGCGTCGACGGGACTGTCGAATTCAGTGTCGCCGATAACGGCATCGGCATCGCCAAAGCCGATCTGTCCAAGCTCGGCAACCCGTTTGTACAAGCCAACAATTCCTATGATCGGAGCTATGACGGGGCCGGTCTCGGCCTCTCGGTCGTGAAGGGTTTGGCCAAGCTGCATGGCGGACGCCTCGAGCTTAAGAGCAGCCTCGGGGAGGGGACGGTCGCCACGATCGTGCTGCCGCTCGAGGGTTCGGGCGAATCAAAGCGGACGCCGCCGCTAGAGCCGCCAACCGCGTCGGCAGCATAAGCGTTTGCAAGACCGGCGCTTTGGCCCGTTTAGCAACTCTTTAGTTTCGGACGCCAAGATGGCCAAAGGGGGAGGGGCATGGCGTCTCTTGGCCCCTGGGCACACTTTGAGTTCACCGCAACGATGGGCGTAGTGGCAGCGCGGCTCGTATTCCTGGCCTTTGTCGGACTGACGGGAAGCATCATTTACAACGCGCTCTATTTGCAGGAGCTGCATGGGACCACGGCCGTCACGGCATCGGGGCAGTCAGTCCCCGTGCCTGAGCGTCGTCCGCCCATTGAGCTGGTGAAGCTTCCGCCGGTCAGCACCGATCTGCCGGCGCCCGAAACAGGGGAGGGCGGCGCCGAACATATGCTCAAGGCCGTGCAGCGCGAGCTCGCCGCGCGCGGCTACAATATTGGACCGGAGAACGGCAAGCCGAGCGACAGGACGGCCGCGGCGATCTCGTCCTATCAAAAGGGGCAGGGGCTGCCGGTCACGGGTGTCGCCACGGATGAGCTCTTGCGCCATATCCTGCTTGGGGGCAGCGTGCAGCCGGTGGCCGGTGCGACTGGGTCGCTCGAAGCGGACAAGCTGGACAGAGCGCTCAGCCCCAAGGCCAAGGAGGAAGCCAAGGTGAAGGCCGTGCAGAAGATCCTCGCCGATCTCGGCTATACGCCGGGTCCCGTCGACGGGGCCCTGGGCGGCACCACGACGCGCGCCATCACTTCATTTCAGCACGACCGCAAGATCGCCGAGACGGGACAGATCACGCCCGAGCTGTTGCGTGAACTCAAACGCGTCACCGGCCGCGACCTGACCAAGACGGCAGCGGGACACTGAAGTCTCGCGCTGCCCGAGGTTCCATGCGCATCAAGAGCGAGATCTGGGTCAGGGCGTATCTTCGCCGCTGCCAAAGCGAAGGCGTTCCCGTCGTGATCGTGCGGCGCGGCGACGAGGCGGCGGGTGCGATCTTCATTTGCGTCGACAGGCTCGACGGCACGGTGTCTCTCTACGGACCGGCGCCCGCTGGATTAGCGGGAAGCGACACCGAGCGGCGATGGGTCATGTGCTTCGAATCGCGCGCCGTCAGCGCCCTCGAAGCCGACCGATATCTCGCCCGGCAGCGGGAGTTCGACCCAGATTTGTGGATTATCGAGATCGAGGATAGAGCCGGTCGGCACTTTTTGGGCGATGCTGCACTGAAGGAATGAGTCGTGGGCAGGGGTTGCGACGGTTAGGGGTTCGTTAACCTTACCCGCGTCCTAATGCTGACCAGGCGATGTGGCGCCCGCGATCTTGCGAAGCGCGAGCCACCCGTGGAGAGGCAAAATGGGGACCATCCTTGAATTCCGCCGCAGCGAGGACGCGGCAGACCGGGTCGCAAGGCCGGTCGAGGGAACGCTTGGCGAGATCATCATCTTCCCGGGGGTGAGGATCGATCGCCGCGCGTCTGTCGACATGCCCGAGCACACCGGCTCATCGTCTCGCAGGCGAATGCAACGCAGGAAGAAGTAGCGCTTAGCGGCGCTCAGCCCGATTTCGTGTAGGGCCCGCAAGAGGTGGCCTTCAGCGCACTCTCGGCTCTTGCCGCGCGGCTCGGCCCGGCCAGAGGCGCGCGGATCAGCGCGATTCCCTCGGAGACGGGCGCATTGACCACCAGAACCTCATCCGACGATTCGGGAGAATCGACCCCCGCCTCTTCCACGGTCTGATCGGCGGCGGCGATGATGAGGTCGAGTTGCGGCCGCTTCATATCGGCGCCGGCGACGGTATAGAAATTCTCTCCCTCCGGCGTGTAGAGCGCGATCAGCCAAAGCTCATCGGCGATCGCCGCCCTGAGCCTGATCGGTCCATTGGTAAGATCGAAGCGGCAGAAGGCATAGCGGACGTCAGGCGCCATCATCGGCATGGCCTGCCGCCCGGGAGCCGCCGCGGGCAGTTCGATCATCGTGTTGGCGGGACCGAGCGCCGCCAAGCGGGCTTGGGCGTTGCGAGGCGCGAGCATGGGCAGAGTGAGCACGGCCACGATGTGGATGAGGCCCGCGAGCACGAGCCCAAGCACGATATAGAGGCCGGGGATTCTTATTCGCATCCGGTGCGCTCGATCTTTGGCAAACGATCGCCGGGAATGAGGCCGATGCCGGATCCATCGGTTTCGCGCGGGCTGTAGATGCGCAACAGCAGCACGAGCGGCTGCTCGACGGTTCCGGCCGGCAGCCAATTCTCGGGCCGCGCCTTGGACGATAGATTAATGCGGAAGCTGCCGTCGGCGTGGCGCAGCGCTTCCTCATTGTTGAAGCTATAGCGCCCGGATGGATTCTCGATCAGCCCGCCGTACTCGTCGTAGACGGCGAGCGACCACCAGCGCGCGTTGAGCGGTAAGCCTATGATCGAATATTGGCAGGCGGAGGTGAGCGAGTGCCCGGCGCTGTCGGTGTGCGCCGTGAAATAGCGCGCCACGGTCGAGGAGAGGGGAAGCCTGCCACTGCGCGCGACATGCGCCTCGGTGTAAGGATCCGCACTTGGGTTCCCCTCGCTGATCCAACCCGCCCAAGGACCGACTTTGGTGGTCGTGAGCGGCGATCCACGCTCGATCATGTACCAGGCCGAGCCGATGCCGAGCATGAGAGCGACCACGAAGGTGCCGATGAAATAGGCCAGCGACCGCATCGAATGGGTCGCTTCCTCTTCGCGCCAAGGGGCGGAGCGCGAAGGGGAAAGCAGAAGCGGGTTTGGTAGAGCGGTCAAGCGATCGGCATCCATCGATAGAAAGCGAGGCCCATGGGATGCCTAATGCGGAGTCGCCGCGGCATCGTCTCTCCCCGCCGAAAGAGCGGTTTGCGGTTCGGGCTGTGGATTGGGATTGCCGGCGGGCGCCGCGCCGTCGGCGTTGCTGGCCGAGGCCAGGCTCGGCGTCCCCGGAGTGTTGGCCGCAGGCGCCTCGGCACGGTCCGGGCGTGCGTCGTTCGGGTTCAGCGGACGGGCGTCCTTGAGCATGGAGCTCAGCTTCTCGAGCACCTGCCGCGTGGCCTGCGACATGTCCTTGACGCTCTCCGGGGCGGGCGCGGCGATCTCGGGATTCGCCTGTGCGTTCTGTGCCACGGCGGCGGCGATGCGCGCCTGCTCGGCGACCTGCACCGGATGCAGGGGCAGGCCAACAATCTGCGGGATGTTGTCGGTGTCGTGTGCCGCCATCATGTAAGCGTGCCAGGTCTGAGCGGGGAAGCTGCCGCCGGTGACCCGCGCCATCGGCGTGAAGTCGTCATTGCCGAGCCATACGCCTGTGACGTACTGGCCGGTGAAGCCGATGAACCAGGCGTCGCGATAGGCCGAGCTGGTTCCGGTCTTGCCGACGGAATAGGTGTAATCGAGTTGGGCTGCCTTGCCGGTGCCCTCCAAAACCACCGCCTGAAGCATGGTATTCAGCTCGCCGATCACCTTGGGGTCGAAGATCTGCTTGCGAGCCGGCTCGTCGCGGTCGTGATTATAGACGAGCTCGCCGCTGGAGAGCGTCCGGATCTCCTCGATGGCATAGGGATGCACCTCCAGGCCGCCTGCGGCGAAGGTCGCGTAGCCACCGGTATGCTCGAGCGGCGTCATACCGTTGTCGCCAAGCGCCAGCGAACAAGTCTTCTTGAGATGCATGATGCCCATTTTGGCGAGGTTCGCCAGCACCTTCTCGCGCCCGACCTGGAGCGAGAGCTTCACGGCAATAGTGTTGATCGACTTCGCAAGCGCCATACGCAGCGTCATGCGGCCCCGATAACCGCCGGAATAGTTCTTCGGCGCCCAACGTCCGCAACTGACAGGACCGTCGCTAACAGATGATTCTGGCGTGAAGCCGTTCTCGAGGGCCGTCAGATAGACATAGCCTTTGAACGAGGAGCCGGGCTGGCGGTAGGCGTGACTCGCGCGGTTGAACTGGCTTTCGCCATAGTCCTTGCCGCCGACCATGGCACGCACCGCGCCGTCCGTCTCCATCGAGACCAAGGCGCCTTCGTCGAAATTGCGGGACTTGCCGAATTGCTTGAGGGTGTCGCCGAGCGCGTTCTCGGCATTCTTCTGCAAGCCTACATCGACGGTGGTGCGGGCGACGACGATGTGATCCTCTTTGCCGGCCATCAGCCGCTGCACTTCCTCGAACGCCCAGTCGAGGAAGTAGTCCGGCGTGTTGGAGTCGCCACGCTCGACGATCTTGGCCGGGCTCATGCGGGCGCCGTAGACCTGGCCCTCGCTCATGAAGCCAGCTTCGACCATGTTGCTCAGCACCTCGTTGGCGCGGGCGCGCGAGGCCGCCAGATTGACGTGCGGCGCATAGCGGGTCGGGGCCTTGAACATGCCGGCGAGCATGGCCGCCTCCGACAGGTTCACCTCGCGGATCGACTTGTTGAAATAATATTGGGCCGCGGCCTCGACGCCGTACGAGCCGCCGCCGAGATAGGCGCGGTCGAAATAGAGCTTGAGAATTTCCGGCTTGGTGTAGTGGTTCTCAAGATAGATGGCGATGAGCGCCTCTTTGATCTTGCGGCTGAGCGATCGCTCCGGCGACAGGAACATGTTCTTGGCAAGCTGCTGGGAAAGCGAGCTACCGCCTTGCACCACCGTGTCGTGCCGGGCGTTGGCGGCGAGCGCGCGGAAGGTGCCCATGACGTCGACGCCGAAATGCTCGAAGAAGCGCCGATCCTCGGTGGCGAGCGTCGCCTTGATCATGACGTCGGGAATCTCGTCGAGCGGCACCGAATCGTCACGCAGCAGCCCGCGCTTGCCGATCTCGTTGCCGAACCGGTCGAGGAACGTGACGCTGTACTCGTCGGAGAGGTTCTTTTTGCCTTGCGCGATCTCGAAGGCGGGAAGCGCGAAGGTGGCGAGCACGAGAAGCCCGCCGACGCTGAGCGTCAGCCCTTCGCAGGCAAGCTCGTTAAGCGCGCGGACGGGACCCTTGACCTCGAAGCGGCCAAAGAAGGACGAATAGCCGGCCCACCAGTCGCGGAAACCGGTCCAGGAGCTATAGAGGCCCGAATCGATCCACGAATCGATCTTCAGCCAATCGATCAACTTGGCCCGGCGATTACCTTGCAGGAAGTCTCGCACTTTGCCCCGACCTCTCGCGTGCGAATCCGCCCCGGCAGATTGGCATCCCCCAATCTACCGCCGGACGGGTCTCATAGCTTACGAAATTACACCTGGATTGCGGCCATTTATAGAGGGTGGCCAGGGTCCGCGACGCCGCCATCATGGCTTGACCTCGTAGCCGCGCGCCTTCATGCAGGCGATGTAATCCTCCTCCGCCGAGCCTTTGCGCAGGCGCCAAACGATGCCGAGCACGGAGGCGACGCCCTTGCGCTCGGTCTCAGCCTTGCAAGCGAGCTCAGCGGCCTGAAGCGTGTTGCCATTTTCTTCGGCCTTGGCTTTGCGCTCATTGACGAGGACGAAGTCCTTGGGCGCAGGCTCGGCATGGCTGCAAGCCGAAAGCTGCAGCCCGAGCAGAACTGCGGCGAGCACCGCCGGTTTCACCCTCCACATTGCCGAAACCCCGACCTCTTCTTGCGGCCAGTATCGCCAATCTATAGTCGGCGTGGCGAGCCATCACCGAAAGCTTTGGGCCCCCTCATGCCCAATCCATTGCTGGGAAGTTAAGGCCGAAAAATGAAGAGCGACCTGCTCTCCGCCAACGGCCTAGAGGGGCGGACCTACCATAGATACGGAACCAGCCGGTAACGGACGCGCGCGGCATAATCTTTATAGCCGTCGAGTTCGGCCGTGAGCGCCCGCTCCTCGAGCACGGCGCGGAAGCTCATGGCCAGGACCAGCAGCAGCGCGCCGGCAAGCCCCCACCACGAGCCGAGCAGAAGTGGCGCGCCGACGATGAAACCAAGCGCTCCAGCATACATCGGGTGGCGCACATAGGCGTAAGGCCCGGTCGACACCACGCGATGCCCGCGCTCTTTCTGGATCTTGACCACCGGCGCGGCATAGCTGTTCTCCCTGAAGGTCAGCCAGACGAGATAGCAGCCGACGCCAAGGATTTGTACGCTGAGCGGCACCCGCGACCAATGGAAGCGCCCGGCGTCGAGCCCCATCAGCACGAGCCAGCCCGCCCAGAGCACGAGCATGATGATCATGAATGCCTTGTCCCAGGGCTTCTGCTCGCGCTGAATCATCGGCTTCAGGCGCTCGGCAAGCAGCGCCGGGTCATGGCGGCCAAGCCACAGACCCCCGCCGATGCCGATGATCGCGGTCAAGGCCAGATAGACCCAGGCCGCGGGCCAAGCGAGCGTGCCCGCCGAGAGGAACAGCAGCGCAGCGACAAACACGAGATAGAACAGCGTGCGGCTGAAGAGTTCCCGCATCGGCGCGGATTGGAGCTTCCGGTCATGTGTCATGGCGCGCGACGGTCCGGCTCCTATGTGGTTTCACGATGACGTGAGGGCGGCGCAACCGGCAACTTATCCCCATACCTCCTGCATTGGCATAGACTGGCGCCCGAGGCGGCATTCAACAAGGAGGATAGGCCGGATGCGGAAGCGCATCACTTCCGTTGCATTATTGGTCGGTGGACAGCTGGTCCTGGGCCTGACCGCGCTCTGCACGGCGCAAGCCTTGGCGGCCGCCCCTGCGCTCGCTGCCGATTGCAGTCAAGGCAGCGCCGACGAGAAGGTCGTCTGCCTCAACCAGAAGGTCGTGGATCTCGAGGCGAAGCTCGCCGAGCTGACCAAGGACACGCTCAAATGGAACGACCGCATCGCCCTGATCAACGAAGACATGCGGCTTTATCCCCGCTGTCTCGACAATCCGGGCCCAAACTCACCCGACGTCGCCGCCGTGCTCGCCAGCGCCTGCACCAAGACGCCGGCCCAATCGTGGATGGTCCGCAAGCCCTATCAGTGACCAATCCGCGTCATACCGGCGAAAGCCGGTATCCAGCATTCTTGAGCGCCGGCGCACGGTTGTCCTGGATTCCGGCTTACGCCGGAATGACGGCGATGGGGCGAGGTGACGAAACGCCGCTGGCGCAACCTCTGGTTCGGCGGAACGCAGCGCTGGACGAAGGCGTTTCTTCTTTGCCCAGAGATGGGCGCGAACCTCCATAACCAGGAGATGCCCCCATGAAGAGGACCATTGTTACGACGGCGCTTGCCGGCGCGTTTGCGCTCGGCCTCGCCACCGCGGCCTTTGCCGCGGCCGGCCAGTTCGACAATATGTGCAGCTGGGGCCTTGCCAATCATAAGGACGTCAAGACGGATTGCTCCGTCAATGCGTCGATCAAGGGCAAGACCTATTGCTTCAGCAGCCCGGAGGCCAAGGCGGACTTCATGAAGAGCCCAGACGCCAATCTGGCCAAGGCGGAGTCCTTCTATAAGAGCGAGCACAAAGGCTAAGCCTCTGACGCTTTAGCGTTTGGGGTGCTTCCCTCAGACGCCTCAATTGCATCGCAAGGGCCCGCTTGACGCGGGCCCTTGGCGTATGGGGACTCCGCAATGCTCTATGCTAATGTTTCCTGGTCGAGGCCATTATCAAGAGCCATTGGGGGAGGTCCAATGTTCGAGGCTGTCCTGGTTTGTCGCGTCCTTTTCAGCACGATCGCACTGCCGGCGATGTTGGCGCCCGCTTTCGCCGCCGACCCGCCAGCGGCCCAGGGCACGCCTCCGGCCGAGCAACCCAAGCCGGGATTCGTGTGTCACGACACGCCGCTGGTCGGCAGCGGGCCCGGGTTCAAGGATTCGCAGGACGCGTCGGAGCAAGCGGCAAAGGACGATTGGCTCGCCAAGGCGAAAGCCGTCTATCCCGACGCCGATCTCGCCACCGCCAAGGACGTGAAATGGGAGTGCGTCAAGCAGGGCCTCTACAGCAAGTGCTTCCTCGCGGCGGTGCCGTGCCGCCCGAAGCCCGAGTGAAACCTTTGCTTCGCCTTTGTCATTGCCAGGCGCGACCAGGCAATCCAGCAACCATCGCCGTGAGTTCGTTGGCCGCCGCAGGGGTTACTGGATTCCCGCTTTCGCGGGAATGACAACTGACGTGTTGTATGCTGGGTCAAGGGAAGGACTATGGCATGTGGCGATTTGCGATTGGGCTCGTGCTCTTATCGTTGTCGGTGCCGAAGGCGGTCGCTGCGGAAAATTCCGGGGACGCGGCCGCGCCGAAATGCCTCAAGGCCGAAGTCAATCCGGTGACCGGTCACGTGCTCTGCATCGATCCGCTCGGCGCGGCCGTCGAGCCGCCGCCGGAAGAAGCCAAGCTTCCCTGCAAGAAGCCGGAAGAGGCGAGGGGCCAGTGGAGCTACAGCCCGAACTGCACACCCGAGATCGAGGGGATGTGAGTTCGTTTCCAACCAGCGATTGGACGCCATATCTTTCCGTCAATGCTAGGACTTGCGAGAGACTTCGATGTGCGACCCCTTCGATCAAACTGTCTTCGTTCTGGAGGCGGAGCGCTTTGCCGCGTTCGCCGCGATTCTCGCTCGGCCGCCCCATCCCAATGAGAAGCTAAGAGCGCTTTTTAAGAGCCGGTCCTTGGGAGCATGAGGATGCGACTGCCGCAGCGATAGAAGAATAGACTCCCAGGAATTTTTCGAGACCGCGTGACGCTGCTCGCGTAGGGTTCAGCAACAACGCGATAGAAG
>JBAUOI010000097.1:0-3502 GCA_049579665.1 Methyloceanibacter sp. | reverse complement strand
GTCATAAACCGCGGTCGCGGCTAGCCGGAGTCTGGATGCTCACCTCTTGTGAGGCCTAGGCGCCGCCGCTAGCGACGCAAATGTCTTTGCGGTCCTTGGCGGGACCGCGGTCAGACTGGGAAGGGCTGCCCGTAAGGGGCGGCCCTTCTTTTTTGGCGGAGGGGGTCCCGAAGCGTTAATCGGCATTGAAAGATTGTTCAGACCCTTGGCCGCATTTTAGCGGCCATGGGGGTGAGGGTTGCGTATCTCGTAGCCGGCATCGCGGTTGCCGCATGCCTGGGCGCCTTGGTCGGGTGTGGGGGCGGGGGCACCTTCAACGACGGCAGGCGTGCGCCTTGGCGCGGCCAGGCCGAGCATGCCTGCCTCGCCGGCGGCGCGGTGCAAGCCTCGGCCTATGTCCGCCCCATGGAGGAAATTGACGGGCCAGGGGTGTGCGGGCTCGAGCGGCCGCTTAGGGTCTCGGGTCTGCGCGGCGGGAATGTCGGGGTGTCGCCGGCCGCGACGATCGGCTGCCCGCTGACCGCAGCGCTCGATCGCTGGGTCGCGGCTTCGGTGCAGCCCGCGGCACGACGCTATTTCGGTAGCCGCGTGGTCGAGATCACGCAAATCGCCTCTTATGGCTGCCGCGGCCGGAACGGCAACAGCTACGGCAATATCTCCGAGCACGCCTTCGGCAATGCCTTGGATATGGCCGCCTTCCGCTTGGCGAACGGCCAGACCATCGTCGTGGCCAAGGCCTGGTGGCGGGGCACGCAGCGCGAACGGGCTTTCCTGCAACAGGTGTTCGCCGGAGCCTGCTCGGAATTCTATACCGTGCTCGGACCCGGTAGCGACCGCTATCACTACAACCATATCCACGTGGATCTCCTGGTCTCCAATGCCAGGAATGGCCGACATGTCTGCCAGCCGTCGCCCGGCCGCGTGCCGGTCGCCGAAGCGCCGGCCGATCCAAAGTCCACCGCCTCGATCAAGCCGATCCCCTTCACCGGCCCAGCGAATAACTGACCGAAAAGCTGACACTGTGGCCCGATCGCCACGTCCAAGCCCCGCAAGACCAAGTATGATTGGCTGAGTCGGGGGGGACCGCACCAGGAGAGCCGTAACAAGGCACTGACCGCAGCCATGGGGGGCGCGATGGCAGCCGAATCATTGGTGCAAATGCTTGAAGAGATCGCCGTCGGCCTCAAGGCCGGGGACGAGGAAATCTACGGCTGGCTGCGCCAACAGCTGAAAGAGTGCGGCGCAAGCGAGATTTCCGTCGAGCTTGCCATGGGCGTGATCTCGAGGCTGTTGCCGGAAGAGGCGCAAGGCAATCTCGAAGCGGCGCAACACTACGCGCGGCGCTGGGCGCATTAGAATCTACGCGCTGTTCGATCTCTCGATGGATGTGAGCGCTGTCTCCAGCCTTTGCCATTCGCGTGCGCCGCCGGGAAGGCCGAAGCGCAGCCACGACGGATGCTCGGCGAAGCGCCGCACCATGATGCCGGTCTCTCCCAGCGACTGAAACACGCGGCCCGCGTCCTTGCTCCGCACCAGGCGGAACAGCGAGGTGCCGCCGATCACCTCAAGCCCCGCTTTGACAAGACATGCATCGAGCCTCAGCGCTGCCTCGGCGAGCTTGATGCGCGTCCGCTCGCTCCACCCAGAATCGGCAAGCGCCGCCGCGCCGATAGCAAGCGCCGCGCTCGACACGGGCCAGGGTCCAAGCGCCGTTCCGATGCGCGCGGCGATCTCCGGTGCGGCGAGAGCAAAGCTCAATCTGAGACCGGGCAGACCATAGAACTTGCCGAATGAGCGCAGCACGACGATGTTGCCCTCCTCGACATGATCGCCAAGACTCGCAGCTTCAGGCCCGACTTCCATGAAGGCCTCGTCGACCAGCAGCAGTCCGCCGCGCCGCCGCAGGCGATCGGCAAGCGCGAGCAGCGCATCCTTGGCAATAAGCCGTCCATCGGGATTGTTGGGGTTGACGACGATGGCGATGCGCGCCTCGGCGAGCTGCGCGACCTCGGCAACTTCCACGACATTATGGCCCGCAAGCTCGGCCACGCGTCCATGCTCGGCATAGGTCGGCGCCAGCACCGAGGCGCGGCCGCGCGCCAACAGGAACGCCGTCTGCGCCAGAAGGATCTGCGAGCCCGGCCCTGCCGCCACATGCGCCGGGGACGGCGCGCCATAGCGTCTCGCGGCGATCGCGAGGAGATCGGCGAGAGCGAAAGGCTGCGGCAGCCTGGCAAACATTCCAGGCGAGAGCTGCGCGAATGGATAGGGTTGGGGATTGATCCCCGCCGACAGATCGAGGAAAGGTTCTGGCGCGCCGGGAAACAGCTTGCGCGCGGCGCCGAGATCGCCGCCATGGGCGGGCGCATGAGGATCGAGGGGAGGCGTCGTGGCCGCACCGCTTACGCTGCTGGCTTTGTTGATCGAGCTCATGGTCGGCTATCCGGACCGGCTGGTGCAATCGATCGGCCATCCCGTCACCTGGATGGGCCAGCTCATCGACTGGCTCGACAAGCATCTGAACCGCGATGCGGCCGGCGCGGAACCGCGCCGCAGGGCAGGCGCCGCGGCGTTGCTGGTCCTATTCACCGTCGTCGGCGGGGTCGCCTTCGTCATCGAACAGACCCTGCTGCTTCTGCCTTTCGGCCTGGTCCTCGTCGCCATTCTCGCCAGCACGCTGCTCGCGCAGCGCAGCCTGTTCGTGCATGTCGCAAGCGTGGCCGATGCGTTGGAGGAGGGCGGTGTGGACGCTGGCCGCGTGGCGGTGGCGCAGATCGTCGGGCGCGATACGGCGGAGCTCGACGCGGCGGGCGTCGCGCGCGCGGCGATCGAAAGTTTGGCCGAGAATTTCTCCGACGGCGTGGTGGCGCCGACAATCTTCATGGTCATCGCGGGTCTTCCAGGTGCCGCACTCTACAAGGCGATCAATACGGCCGACAGCATGATCGGGCATCGCACAGAGCGCCACCAGGATTTCGGCAAGACGGCGGCGCAGCTCGACGATTTGGTCAATCTCCCCGCCTCCCGGCTCTCGGCGCTCTTGATCGTCGCCGCGGCCGCGCTCAGCAAAGGCGCGTCGGCCTCGGAGGCCTGGAATGCGACATGGCGGGACGCCTCGAAACATGTTTCGCCCAATGCCGGCTATCCCGAGGCGGCCATGGCGGGGGCGCTCGGGCTCGCGCTCGGCGGCCCCCGCGTCTATCACGGCGCCGAGTTGGATGGCGCCTTGATGGGCGATGGGCGGCGCGAGGTGGGCGTCGCCGATATCCGCGCGGCGCTCGACCTCTATAGTCGCGCCGACGGGCTGCTGATCGCCATCGTCGCCGTTCTCGCAGCGCTCATCGGGCTAGTTTAAGCAGCCGGTCGAGATCGATATGCGCCGCAAGGTGAGCGGCAAGGGTGTCGAGCGTGTCGTCGACCAGCGCGTCGTAGGCGATGGCGGTGCCGCCAGGCGCAAAACGGGCGAGCCAAGCCGCGCGCTGGCGATCGTCGGCAAACAGCC
>JBAUOI010000096.1:0-21740 GCA_049579665.1 Methyloceanibacter sp. | reverse complement strand
TTGCTACAGTGGCGCCCTGGATTGCACGCAATGCAATCAACTACGGGCGGCCCGAGATGATTGCAGGCCGAGGTGAGGGTATTCTCGGTGTGCGAATGATGTTGGCTGAGTTGCCTTCGCTCGGAGTGCTTTATGCCTCGAGTCCGCCGCCGCTGATGGACCGGTTCGGGCCGGTGTTGGGCTATACACCGGCGGACATCGAACCTGGAGGAAAGCTGGGCATCTTTTTGACCCACCCCGAAGCTCAATGGCGCGCGTTCGAAAGCAAGAAGAACGCCGAGGGGTACGAGGGCACAACCGAACAATGGCTGAGGCGCAAGGCCATCTTGTCCGCAGTGAATCAGCCGCTTGAGTATCTAGCGAGCGTCGGGCTGTTCGCGTATCGGGGCATGTGGTTCATGCAGCCTTCCGGATTGGCCGGACGCCTCGATCCTATGGTTTTTTGCGCATTGAGTGCCTTCTCTG
Organism: Methyloceanibacter sp.; assembly: GCA_049579665.1. Lineage (GTDB taxonomy): Bacteria > Pseudomonadota > Alphaproteobacteria > Rhizobiales > Methyloligellaceae > Methyloceanibacter. Next base: position 21,275 of record JBAUOI010000096.1, on the reverse strand, counting down.
TGTTGTGTCTTCTGGGCGTGTTTTTCTGTGGATTTATTGCGGGCAACAGAGAGCTAGTAGCCGCGTTCGGCCTTGCTGTCGGGGCTTTCTTCTTTTATTCCGCGCTATCCTACGGATTGCCGCGTTACAGCGCGCCGAATACTCCGTTTGCGATCATGGCCGTGTTCTGGGCGATGCATTATCTCGGGACATCCCTCCTATCGTGGCGCCGACCAGCGCAACGCCTTGGCACTCGTGGGCATGATGCTGTTTGAGCACTACCGCCCGGCGTGGGTGGCGGCCCAGAGGTGCTGCACCTGTCTTGTTTTGTGAGCAACGCTCAAAGAAGTGTTCCCCAGGGGACGGGCTCTCTTTATATGAAGGCGGCCGGCTAAACTGCCGTTTGAGCCGCTACCAAAAAGCCGGGAGAGATGCAGAAATCAGCCGACCAAGCCCTGATGCAAAATCAGGCGTTACCCGAGGCGACTCACCAGGACATGGCCAATGCCATCAGGGCGCTGGCCATGGATGCCGTGCAGAAGGCCGATTCCGGCCATCCCGGCATGCCCATGGGTATGGCCGACGTCGCCACCGTGCTGTTCACGCGCTTCCTGAAGTTCGATGCCGCGCACCCCGATTGGCCCGACCGCGACCGTTTCGTGCTCTCGGCGGGTCACGGCTCGATGCTGCTCTACGCGCTGCTCTATCTCACCGGCTACCCGGAGATGACGCTGGAGGAGATCAAGAACTTCCGCCAGTTCGGGTCGCGCACCCCGGGGCATCCGGAATATGGCCATGCGCCGGGCATCGAGACGACCACCGGTCCTCTTGGTCAAGGACTTGGCAATGCCGTCGGCATGGCGCTCGCCGAGCGGCTGCTCAATCGCCGTTATGGGGACGAGATCGTCAACCACTTCACCTATTGCGTGGCGGGCGACGGCTGCCTGATGGAAGGCATCAGCCACGAGGCGATTTCCCTTGCCGGGCACCTCAAGCTCGGCCGTCTCATCGTGCTGTTCGACGACAACCAGATCTCGATCGACGGGCCGACCAGCCTTTCCGTCTCGGACGACCAGATCGAGCGCTTCAAGGCGTCGGGCTGGCATACGGCCCGTGTCAACGGCCACGATCCTGAGGCTGTCGCCTTGGCCATCGAGAACGCGAGGCAAGTCACCGACCGGCCGTCGCTGATCGCTTGCCGGACCATCATCGGCTATGGCGCGCCGAGCAAGGCCGGCACCGCCGCGACCCACGGTTCGCCGCTCGGCGAGGATGAGATCAAGGGCGCGCGAGAGAAGCTGCATTGGCGGCATCAACCCTTCGAGGTGCCGAAGCCGATCCTCGCCAACTGGCGCGCGGCCGGCACGCGGCACCACGCGGCCTATGAGAGCTGGGCGCAAGCCGCCGAGCGGCTCGATGCGTCAGTGCGCACAAGCCTCACCGATCCCATCGACGACAAGGTCGCGGCGGGGATCGTCGCCGCCATCGCCGCGGTGAAGGCGGACTTCACCCGGGAGAATGCCAAGCTCGCGACGCGACAATCCTCGCAGAAGGTGCTGGAGAAGCTGCTCCCCATCGTCCCCGGCCTCGTGGGCGGGTCGGCCGACCTCACCGGCTCCAACGGCACGCTCACCAAGCAGAGCGTCGTGATTAAGCCGGGAGAGTTCGTCGGCAATTATGTTCATTATGGCGTGCGCGAGCATGCCATGGCCGCGGCGATGAACGGTCTCGCACTGCATGGCGGCATCGTGCCTTATGGCGGCACCTTCCTCGTCTTCTCCGACTATTGCCGCCCGTCGATCCGTCTCTCGGCGCTGATGCGGCAGCGCGTGATCTATATCATGACGCATGACTCGATCGGCCTTGGCGAGGACGGCCCGACGCATCAGCCGGTCGAGCATTTGGCCGCGCTCCGCGCCGTGCCCAATCTCTATGTGATGCGCCCGGCCGATTCGATCGAATGTGCCGAATGCTGGGAGCTTGCGCTGCTCGCCAAGCATACGCCGACGATCCTGGCGCTGACCCGCCAAGGCCTCCCGGTTCTCCGCACGACCCATACAGACGAGAATCGCTCGGCTAAGGGCGGCTATGTGCTGATCGAGCCGAAGGGCAAACGCGACCTGACGCTGATCGGCACCGGCTCGGAACTGGCCTTGGCGGTACAGGCGGCTAAGGCGCTCGAAGGAGAGGGGATCGCCGCGGCGGTCGTCTCCATGCCGTGCTTCGAGCTGTTCGAGGCGCAGGACGAGACCTACCGGAACGCGGTTCTGGGATCTGCCCCGCGCGTGGCGGTCGAGGCAGCGGTGGAGTTCGGCTGGGAGAGATGGCTCGGCCCAGACGGCGCCTTTGTCGGCATGCACGGATTCGGCGCTTCGGCCCCGGCGCAAGACCTATATAAGCATTTCGGCATCACCGCCGAGGCCGTTGCGGCCAAAGGCCGTGAGCTGGTTGGCAAGACGAAAAGGTAAGGAGAGGATGGCTAATAAGCGCGTCGCCATTAACGGATTTGGCCGGATCGGCCGGCTCACGTTCAGGGCTTTCTTGGAATCAGGGCGCAAGGATCTCGACTTCATCGCGATCAACGATCTCGGCTCGGCCGAGATGAACGCCCATCTACTCGAGTTCGATAGCGTGCACGGGCGCTTTCCCGGCAAGATCGCCGTCGCCGGCAAGCAGCTCAAGGCCGATGGTCAGGACGTGGCCGTGCTGTCCGAGGCCACCCCTGAGAAGCTTCCGTGGCGCGACCTTGGCGTCGATATCGTCATGGAATGCACCGGCCGCTTCACCGACCGTGACGGCGCGGCCAAGCACCTGACCGCGGGCGCCAAGCGCGTGCTGGTCTCGGCGCCATGCACCGGGGCCGATCTCACCGTCGTCTATGGCGTCAACCACGATAAGCTCACGCAGGGGCACCACGTCGTCTCCAACGCCTCCTGCACGACCAATTGCCTCGCTCCCGTGGCGCAAGTGCTCCACGAGGCGATCGGCATCAAGCACGGCTACATGACAACGGTGCACGCTTACACTGGCGACCAGCGCACTGTGGACACCTTGCACAAGGATCCTTACCGGGCGCGTGCCGCCGCCATGAATCTGATCCCCACCTCGACCGGCGCCGCCAAGGCTGTCGGCCTGGTGCTCCCCGAATTGAAAGGCAAGCTCGACGGTGCCTCGATCCGGGTACCGGTGCCGAATGTCAGCATGATCGACCTGACCTTCACCGCCTCGCGCCTGACCAGCAAGGAAGAGATCAACAAGGCCATGACCGCCGCCGCCGAGGGTCCGCTGAAAGGCGTTCTCGGCGTGAATGCAAAGCCGCTGGTCTCGACCGACTTCAACCACGATCCCTTGAGCTCGATCTTCGACCTCGAGAGCACGCAGGTGGTCGACGGCACGTTCTGCCGCGTCGTGTCCTGGTACGACAATGAATGGGGCTTCTCCAACCGGATGAGCGACACGGCCGTCGCCATGGGACGGCTGATATGAACGAGCTGGCGTCGCCCGTGGAGGCGGGCACGGCCGGAGGGCTCGACCTCTCCCGGGTCAGGTCCATCGACGAGGTCGATGTGCACGGTAAGCGCGTGCTGATCCGTGTCGATTTCAACGTGCCGATCGAAGGCGGGATGGTCGCCGACCCGACCCGCATCACCCGCGTGTTGCCGACCATCGCCAAGCTTGCGTGGGAAGGCGCCAAGGTGATCGTGCTGTCGCATTTGGGGCGTCCCAAGGGCACGATCTCGGCCGACACCTCGCTGCGGCCCGTCGCCAAGAAGATGCAGGAGCTGATGCCGGGAACCACCGTCCGCTTCATCGGCGATTGCATGGGCGAAGAGGTGAGGCGAGGGCTTGCAGCGCTCAGACCCGGCGACGTGGCCGTGCTCGAGAATGTCCGCTTCTATCCCGGTGAGGAAAAGAACGACCCTCGCTTCGCCAAGAGCCTCGCCGAGCACGGCGATCTCTATGTCGGCGATGCGTTCTCATCGGCGCATAGGGCGCATGCCTCGGTCGATGCCATCGCTGATCTGCTTCCCTCTTATGCCGGCCTCCTGATGATGGCCGAGATCACCGCGCTCGGCGAAGCGCTGGAAAATCCGGAACGGCCGGTGATGGCCATTGTCGGAGGCGCCAAGGTCTCCACCAAGATCGACGTCCTGACCAATCTCGTCGCGCGCATGGATGTTCTCGTCGTGGGCGGCGGCATGGCCAATACCTTCCTCCTCGCCAAGGATGTGAATATTGGGGCCTCCTTCTCCGAGCCCGATTTCGTGCCGACCGCCAGGGACATCATGGCGCGTGCCAACCAGGCGGGCTGCGAGATCGTCCTGCCGACCGATGCGGTGGTCGCCAAAGAGCTGAAAGAGGGTGTCGATTGGAGCGTCTGCCCGGTGGGCGCCGTGCCGCCGGGAACCATGATCCTCGATTTCGGGCCTGACAGCGTCGCCGACCTCAAGCGCCGCCTCGGGAGCATCCGCACCGTGCTGTGGAACGGCCCTCTCGGCGCCTTCGAGACCGCGCCGTTCGGCGAGGCGACCTTCGCCATCGCCCGCGAGGTCGCGCGTCTGACCAAGGAGGATAAGCTGATCAGCGTCGCCGGCGGCGGCGATACCGTCAGGGCCTTGAACGAAGCCCATGTGGCCGGCGACTTCAGCTATGTCTCGACCGCGGGCGGAGCCTTTCTGGAATGGCTCGGCGGGGCGCAGCTGCCCGGCGTAGTGGCGCTTGCCCGAAGCGGCGCCCGCGCCTCGGCCTAGGCTAAGCCCCGAAGATTTCGGTCGATTCTCGTTACTTGTCATTCCCGCGAAAGCGGGAATCTAGTAACCATCAATTCGCAGTTATTTGCGATCACCAGGGGTACTGGATTGCCCGGTCAAGCCGGGCAATGACATAGGTTGGATATGGCTCGCGACATCATCATCGCCCCATCGATCCTTTCGGCCGACTTCGCCAGGCTCGGCGATGAGGTACGCGCCGTCGACGCCGCCGGCTGCGACTGGATCCATGTCGACGTCATGGACGGGCATTTCGTGCCCAACATCACCATCGGCCCCGACGTGGTGAAGGCGCTCCGCCCGCATTCGAACAACATCTTCGACGTGCATCTGATGATCGCCCCTTGCGATCCCTTCATCGAGGCCTTCGCCAAGGCGGGCTCCGACATCATCACCGTGCATGCCGAAGCCGGGCCGCATCTCGACCGCTCGCTCCAGCTGATCAGGAGCCTCGGCAAGAAGTCAGGCGTCAGCATCACGCCGTCGACCCCCGAAGACGCCATCGAATATGTGCTCGACAAGGTCGATCTCGTTCTGGTGATGACGGTCAATCCCGGCTTCGGCGGGCAGGCCTTCCTTTCGTCTCAGCTCGGCAAGATCAGGGCGATCCGCAAGATGATCGGCGCTCGGCCAATTCACCTCGAGGTTGACGGCGGCATCAATGCCGAAACGGTGCCGCTCGTGGTCGAGGCCGGCGCCAACGCTATCGTGGCAGGGAACGGTGTGTTCAAGGGCGGCGCCTATAAAGAGAATATCGCCGCCATCAGGGCCGCGGCTTTGCGCGCCCGCGCCGCCGCAGCTTGATCAATCATCCTCACGAGTTGGTGCAGCACCTTGCCCTCCGTCCGCAACGGCAATAGCAAGAAGCCATGAATGTCACCTATTTGGGCGCGCTGGTTGCGGGGCTTTTGAGCTTCCTCTCGCCCTGCGTGCTGCCGCTCGTGCCCCCTTATCTCTGCTTCCTCGGCGGCACCACGTTCGACCAGCTGACGGGCGAGGACGAGACGCCAAGCCACGTCTATACGACCGTCGTGCTGTCTTCGATCGCCTTCGTGCTCGGCTTCACCACGGTGTTCGTCATTCTCGGCGCCACGGCATCCGTCGCCGGCCAGCTTCTCGCCGCCAATCTGCCGCTGCTCGGCAAGATCGCCGGCGTGATCATCATCGTTGCCGGCCTGCACTTTCTTGGTGTGATCCATTTGCCGATCCTGCACCGTGAGGCGCGCTACCACGCCGATGCCCGGCCTGCCGGCCTGATCGGCGCCTATGTCATCGGCCTTGCCTTCGCCTTCGGCTGGACGCCCTGCATCGGGCCGGTGCTCGCGGCCATCCTCGCCATCGCCGCCGGCGAAGACTCCATGCGCCAGGGCGTCAGCTTGCTCCTGGTCTATTCCCTCGGCCTCGGTATCCCCTTCATTCTCGCGGCGCTCGCCATCAGGCCCTTCATGCGCGCGATGCAGCGCTTCCGCGGCCATTTGGCGGCCGTCGAGAAGGTGCTTGGCGGCTTCCTGGTGCTCACCGGGATCCTCTTCCTCACCAATTCCATGACGTTGATCGCCGCCTGGATGCTCGAGTTGTTCCCGGGCCTCGCCACCATCGGCTGACACGGCGCTCTCGAAATCCACCGCGCACCCCGTTATTGAGTGGTCATGACCGCCATCGCTCTCACCATTGCCGGCTCCGATTCCGCAGGCGGCGCCGGCATCCAGGCGGACCTGAAGACCTTCGCCGCGCTTGGCGTTCACGGCGCGAGCGCGATCACGGCGCTGACCGCGCAGAACACCCAGGGCGTGGAGGCCGTGCTGGTCGTTCCCCCGGATTTCGTGGCGCGGCAGATCGAGGTCGTGGCGCGCGACCTTGATGTCGGTGCCGTCAAGATCGGCATGCTGGCAACGAGCGAGGTGATCGATGCCGTCGCCGGCGCGCTCGAGGCGTTGCCGGGCGTACCCGTCGTGCTCGATCCCGTCATGGTTGCTGCCTCGGGCGATGTCCTGCTCGATGAAGACGCCATCGAGACGCTGCGCACCGTCCTCTTGCCGCGCGCCATCGTCATCACGCCCAATCTCCCAGAGGCCGCACAGCTCCTCGGCGTGCCGCAAGCGAACGACGAGGACGAGATGCGCGCGCAGGCGCGGGACCTCAAGCGGCTCGGTGCCCAAGCCGTGCTCATCAAAGGCGGCCATGCCAAAGGCGCAAACTCGGTCGATCTCCTGCTGGACGGAGAAGGCGAAATGCGCCTCGAAGCGCCGCGCGTGCCGACCAAGCACGACCATGGCACGGGTTGCACGCTCTCTTCGGCGATCGCCGCCGAGCTTGCCAAGGGCGCCTCGCTGCGCGGAGCGGCGGCGGCGGCCAAGGCCTATGTCACGGCAGCGATCGGCGCGGCCAACGAACTTGAGATCGGCAAGGGCAGAGGCCCCGTGCATCATTTCCACGCGTGGTGGAAACGGTAAGCGCTACCGTCTAACTCTCGGCCACTACCTTCACCCGCTGCTCGCCGAGGCCCGAGACGCTCAGTCGCAACTCATCGCCGGCTTTGAGGAACACGCGCGGATTGCGCGCCATGCCGACACCAGGCGGCGTGCCCGTGGTGATCACATCGCCGGGCATGAGCGTCATGTATTGGCTGATATAGGCGATCAGCGCGGCCACGCTGAAGACCATGGTCGAGGTCGATCCGGTCTGCATGCGGGCACCGTTGAGATCGAGCGTCAGATCGAGCTTTTGCGGGTCGGGGATCTCGTCGGTGGTGACAAGCCATGGCCCGAGCGGTCCGAAGCTGTCATAGCTCTTGGCCTTGATCCATTCGCCGGGACCGCCCTTTTGCAGGCTCCGCTCCGAGAGATCGTTGCAGATGCAGTAGCCGGCGACGTAATCGAGCGCGCTTGCCTCGGAGACGTTCTTCGCCCGCGTGCCGATCACGAAGGCAAGCTCGACCTCGAAATCCATGCGGTTGAAGCCCTTGGGCTGGAGCACGGGATCGGCGGGGCCAGAGACGCAGGAACTCGCCTTGGCGAACACGATCGGCACGTCGGGAATCGGCAGGCCCGTCTCCGCGGCATGGTCCCGATAGTTCAAGCCGATGCCGAGGAACTTCGGCACGACCCCGACCGGCGGTCCAAGCCGGGGCTCACCTTCGACAAAGGGCAGCGTCGAGACATCGAGCGCCCTGAGACGATTCAGGCTTTCCCACCCGAGCGCCTCGCCCGCGAGCTCCGGCACGATCAGCGAAAGATCGCGGATTCGGCCATTCTTATCCAGAATTCCCGGCTTTTCCTGGCCAATTTGGCCATAGCGCAACAGCTTCATCGTCTTCCCCTGGTCCCATTTTTTTTGCATGATGCACGCCAGAACGGGGGGCGGCAACGGCCCGCCACGACCCTGACACCAAGTCGGGGCTTAGTTTCCAGCAAATCAACCAGAGGAAAGCTCATGGAACCTCGCTTGGTTACGATTCCGACCGCTAAGGTTCTCCCCATTGTGTTGCTTCTGCTTGTGGCCTTCGGGTCAGCGCCGGCCGAATCGGCGGCGGAGAAGGCGGCGGCGGGCAATCCGTTCGATCAATTGAAAGGCGATTGGACGGGTGGGGGCATCGTTACTCCCGCCAAGGGTGGCACCAAGAAGGTGACCTGCAAGGTGACTTATTCCGTCGCCGGCAGCGCCACCACGCAAAACATGGTCTGCGATGGCGACGACTATAAGTTCGATGCCAAAACCAAGTTCAAATATAACGGTGGCAAGATCTCAGGGTCGTGGAACGAAACGACCTATGACGCCTCGGGCAATATCAGCGGAACCGCCGCCGGCGACACCGTGCATGCCCGCATCAGCGGCGACAAATTTTCCGGGCGCATGAGCATCGTCGTCTCGGACGCTCGCCATACCATCAACATCGTCCAGCTCGATCCCAAATCGAACGTCTATCGCGAAGCCGCGGCCGTCGCTCTGCATCGCTAGCAGGCTGACGCTGCGCACGCCGTCGAAGCGCGGCCGAAACGCCAAGGCCACCAAGGTCTTGGCGTTTTGCTTGTGATGGTTTGCAGCCGAGAGAGTGAATCACTTTATCCGCTCTGTGGCCTGGCCACCTGCCACGTGGCCGAACTGCAACAGGGCTCGACAAAGTTTCGGGCTGAAGACCCGAACGACGAGCGGCCTCGCATAGCGAACAGGCATCGGCCCCGAACTCTCAAGGTCACCAGTCGCGATCCTCTAATATATTGAGCTGCAAGGTTAAATCGGATTTCCAAACGCCTCGGCTCGATCCGTCGCTTCCCCGATTTTGCATTTGCGCAACAGTCGCCGTCGTTTTTCGCGCTGGGCATTGCACAATGTTGAAGCGGCCCAAGGGGGAGGTTAGCCTTGTTTCACTGATGGGGGACGGGGCTGGGGGGCCCAGTTCAATACCGAGCGGGGAAGCTTAGAGGGACCTGACAAACTCCGAAAATGTGAGGCTCAGGAATACGATGGGGGGGCGAGCCGAAGCCCGCTGTTAAAGGCTATGCCTTTGGAGCTCGGCTCGTTTCGCAGGGAAGACCGGCCCGGCGCCGTCCGGGCCGGTTCTTTTTTGCCCAGGTACCTGTGCCTAGAAGCCGAGCCTCGCCAGCGTCGCATCGATCCCCCCAAGATAGCTCGACCCAAACAGCCTGACATGCACCAGCCTCGGATAGAGATTGTAGAGGCCCAAGCGAACCGCGTGGAAGCCGGGCTCTAGCGGCATCGCACCCGCATACGCCTCGAAAAAAGCCTCTCCGAACGTCGCGAACAGGGTGGCGAAGGCGAGCTCGATCTCAGGGCTGCCGCAATAGATCGCGGGATCCACGAATCCGGCGACCCGCCCGCTCAGCGTGAGCACGTTCCCGGTCCAGAGATCGCCGTGCAGCAGGCTCGGGAAGGCCGGCTCGATGAGAAAATCGTCGATTCGCCCGGCCAGACGCTCGATGCGGCGAAGCATCTCCAACGGCAGACATCGCTCTCGCTGCGCCTCCCTTGCCATGAACAGCAAGCGGTGATCGCGGAAGAAGGGCACCCAGCGGGACGAGCGAGGGTTCGGCTGATGCAGTGGCCCGATCAGCGTGTCGCGCGCATAGCCGAACTGCTCTCGCTTGGTCGCATGCAGGGTCGCAATCAGCTCGCCCGCGTGCCGTTCCACGCTTTCGGTGATGCCGCCGCCGTCAGTCTCGATGAAATCCATGACGAGGAGATCGGCATCGGCGTAATGGACATGCGGGACGGGCAGCTCCGACAGGCGCGCGAGCTCGCCAAGCATGTAAGCCTCAAGCTCGAGATTCGATCTGCCGCTCTCGCCAGCCTGACGTGCCTTCACCGCCAAGCGGCGGCCGTCGGCCAGCGCGATCCGCAGTCCCGTCAGCCCGAACCCAACCGGAAGGGAGCTCGCCTTCACCACGGGTGAGCCGAGCTTCGTCTCCAGCTCAGCCCTGAGCGCTCTGCCGATCATCGTGCCGCCGTTAACGCTGCCAGCCGCCAATGTCACAAGCCTGATACAAAATCACTTTAAGTCCGCAACCATCGTGTTGAAAAAGCGGGGTGAAGACGACGTGCAGCATGAGCCCGGGGTGAGGCGTCACCGCGCACTGTTCATCTCGGATCTGCATCTGGGCACGAAAGCCTGTCAGGCCGCAGCCTTCCTCGATTTCATCCGCTGCCACGACGCCCCGCAAATCTACCTGATCGGCGACATCATCGACTTCTGGCGCATCAAGCGTGGCATCTACTGGCCGCAGTCGCATAACGATGTCCTGCAAAAGTTGCTGCGCAAGGTTCGCAAGGGAACCGAGCTGATCCTCATTCCCGGCAACCACGATGAGGCCTTTCGCGAGTATTGCGGTCTGCAATTCGGCGGCATCGCCATCGAGCGCAACATCGTCCATGTCGGGGCCGACGGCAGGCGCTATCTCGTCATCCACGGCGACGAGTTCGACGTTGTGGTGCGCTACGCCAAATGGCTCGCTCTGCTCGGCGACTGGAGCTACGAGCTCGCGCTTTGGGCCAACACGCATTTCAACGTGCTGCGCCGCTGGTTCGGCATGCCCTACTGGTCGCTGTCGGCCTATCTGAAACACAGGGTCAAACGCGCGGTGAACTATATCGGCGAGTTCGAGACGGCGCTGGCGCAGGAGGCCCGCCGCCACGGCGCGCAAGGCGTGATCTGCGGCCACATCCATCATGCCGCCATGCGCCAAGTCGGCGACGTCATCTACATCAATACCGGCGACTGGGTCGAAAGCTGCACGGCCGTCGCCGAGACCGAGGAGGGGATTTTTGAGATCATCCGCTGGACACACCCGCCCCACGGCATGAGTACGCCCGAACCCTTCGTCGAGGAGCTCGAGGCTGCCGCCTGATGCGGGTGCTCGTCGCAACCGATGCCTGGCACCCCCAGGTGAATGGGGTAGTGCGCACCTATGAGCGGCTTGCTCTGGAAGCGCCGAAGCTCGGCTTCGAGGTCAGCTTTCTCGCCCCTCCGCTGTTCCGCACGCTGCCCTGTCCAACTTATCCCGAGATCAGGCTCGCGCTTGCTGGCCCGCGCGCCATCGCGCGACATGTCGCCGAGATCCGCCCCGACTTCATCCATATCGCCACGGAGGGACCGATCGGGCTCATGACAAGGCGCTATTGCCGCAAGACGCGGTGGCCGTTCACCACCAGCTATCACACGCGCTTTCCCGAATATGTCGCCGCCCGCCTGCCGATTCCCGAGGACTGGTGCTACGCGCTGCAGAGACGCTTCCATAACGGCTCGGCCGGCACTTTCGTCGCCACGCAGTCTGTCGCCGACGATCTCGCGGCTCGCGGCTTCGAGCGGTTGATGTCGTGGTCGCGCGGCGTCGACACTCAGCTGTTCAGGCCGCGCAAGGTGCGCCTGTTCGGCGATCAGCCGGTGTTTCTCTATGTCGGCCGCATCGCGGTGGAGAAGAACATCAAGGCCTTTCTCGATCTCGACCTTCCCGGCCGCAAGGTGCTGGTCGGCGGCGGTCCGCAAGCGCGCGAGCTTGCCCGGCTCTATCCCGATGCGATCTTCGCCGGGCCGCGCGAAGGCGAGGCGCTGGCCGAGGCCTATGCCTCGGCCGACGTGTTCGTGTTTCCGAGCCTGACCGACACGTTCGGCCTGGTGCTTTTGGAGGCGCTGGCCTGCGGCGTCCCTGTCGCGGCCTACCCGGTGAGTGGGCCGAAAGACGTGCTGACGGACCCGAAAGCCGGCGTGTTGAACTCAGACCTCAGAGAGGCCGCGCTGCAAGCGCTGCTGCTGCGCAGAGAGGCGGCACGGGCGCATGCGCTGCGCTACAGCTGGGAGAACTCGGCGCGCCAGTTCATCGAGAACATGATGGTGGCCCACAATCTCGGCCTGCCGCCGAAACGCGCCCGCTTTCGCCACTGGCGCGGCAAGCGCCGCACGCTAAAGAAGACGGCCCGGTTGGGGGGGAACCGAGCCGTCTCACTCTCATGCGTCAGTTTGGGGGACGCTTTGGGGAAACTCGCGTCTGCCTAAAGATGGTTAGCGGCTTTGCGCGTTTCAAGAGGGCGATTCAAAATCTCGCTCTCGCGGCATAATACGCTGAAAATATTGGAAGAATCGGCTAGCCAAACAAGGCTGCCCGCTTGATGGCGTCGAGTTCCTCGAGCGTCAAAGGCTCCGGTCGGTCGAACGCGGGGCGCTCGCTTGGCGACGCCGTCCCAAGGGGCTCATTGCTCCCCTGAAGCGAGGCCGACGCGATGGCGGCCGCCGCGCGCGCGCGCACGTCCCGGCCCTTCAGCACGCGATCGACATCAGCTTGCTTCAGGCCTTCGCCTTTTCGCTGCGGTCCGTGCAGCAGCCGGTCGTCTTCGCGCACCGCGACGTCCGCGAACGCCTTCATCTTCGCCGCGATGTCGTCGACCTTGAAGGCGATGTCGTCGACGCCCCAAATCTCGATCATGGCGTTGATCCGCTGCTCGATGAAGCGGAGCGCCTTGACCACTTTCTCGGTGCGCTGTCCGGTGATGTCCTGAAACGAGCAGGCCGTGTAGATGTCGGTGGCGCGCTGGTCGAGCTTGTCGCAGAGCTCGATCTCGATGCCCCGCTCGCGCAGGATCCAGGCAACCTCCTGGATCACCTCGGCGCCCCCCAGAATGTCCGAAGTTGCCTTCTCGGTCGCCTCGACGATGTGCTCGAGCTCGGTCGTGGGGCCGACGAGCTGCTCGTCGAACTTGTGCGACGGCTTGATCTGGGCAATCTCGCGTCGCGTCCGCGCGATCGCCTCGCTCATCTCGACAAGCTCGACAAAGACGTTGCTCGGCACGGCATGCCGGGGCGAGGGCTTGAGCACCGCCCGCTCGATCCTGGCGATGGCTTCGAGCAACATGTCGGTCTCGGCGGCGCGGTTGCGCCTGGCAAACTCGGCGAGGAACCAGCGGCCTCTCGAACTCGCGCGCAGCAAGGCTTCAAGCGCGGCGTAGGCTTCGCCGAGGCCGACCTTGCGCGGCGCTTCGGGCTGCGATGGGCTGGTGCCGTCTGGGGCGCGTTCCGGCATGGGTAGCGAGGCTAGCGTGATTCGGGGTAGACGGCCGAATGTAGTCAGGAACAGCTCTGGATTCGTTAACCGCCATGGCGAGCTTGCCAAACCTCAGCGTTGCCCGCCTTTCCTTCGCTTGGCGGCTCGGTTTCCTTTACGCGGCGCTGTTTTTGGTGGTGGGCTGCTATTTGCCCTACCTGCCGGTCTGGCTTAGCTGGCGACGTCTGGATGCCGACCAGATCGCCGTGCTTCTCGCCGCCCCGCTATTCACCCGTATCCTGTTCACGCCGGCCATCAGCTTTGCCGCCGACCGGCTTGGCGACCGCCGCAAGATCCTGATCGGGCTCGCCTGGGGGTCGCTGATCTCCTTTCTGCTGCTGTGGGCCGCGGACGGCTTCCTGGCCATGCTGCTTGCTTCGGTGCTGCTGGCGATCAACTGGACCACAATCATGCCGCTGATCGAGACGGTCGCGGTGAGCGGCATCCGCTTCCGCGCGCTCGATTACGGGCGCGTGCGGCTGTGGGGGATCGATCAGTTTCATCGTGGCGAGCCTTGGCGCCGGGCTCGTCATCGGGCGGCTAGGCCCAGGCGTGGTGATGCCGCTCCTGGTCGCTGCGACCGCAATGATGATTTTTGGCGTGCATCTCCTGCCACGGGAGCTGACCGAGTCGGCGGGGAAGGGGACGCCAGCGCTGCGCGGGCTGAAACTGAAAGATGCGGTCGATCTGTTCCGCGCGCGGCTGTTTCTCCTGTTTCTGCTCGCGGCGAGTCTCGTGCAAGCGAGCCACGCGCTCTATTACAGCTTTGGCTCGCTGCATTGGCGCGCGCAAGGCATTCCTGACGGCGCGATCGGCGCGCTGTGGTCGGTGGGCGTCGTCGCCGAGGTTGCGTTGTTCGCGGTCTCGGGCCGCGTCATCGCATATTGCGGCGCGGCGCGGCTGCTCATGCTGGCGGGGCTCGCGGCGACCTTGCGCTGGGCGTTCATGGCGATCGACCCGCCGCTGCTCGCCACGGCGCTGCTCCAGACGCTGCATGCCATGAGCTTCGGCGCGGCCCATCTCGCGGCCATTCATTTCATGACCCATGCCGTGCCATTGGACCGCGCCGCCACGGCACAAGGACTTTACGCGGCGGTCGTGGCGGGGCTTGTGCTCGGTCTCGTCACCATCGCTTGCGGACCGCTCTATCGGACCTTCGCCGGCGAAGCTTACGCGGCCATGGCGATGCTTGCGCTGATCGGTGCGGGCGCTGCCTTCATGTTGATGCAGCGCTGGCGCGGCGGGCTGGTTGCCGGCGCGGCGGAAGCCGACCCACAAAGTTTAGATGTGCGGCACGACATTAGGCCGCAGCTCGATAGTTGATCCTTCTAAAGGCAGGGTTTGGGGATCGCCCTATAGTCCCGACATTCACAATGGAGCGGTGCCCCCTTCGAGGGCCTGAAGGGAGGATGCGATGCGGATTCTCCACGCGGTTGCGCTTGGGAGCGGCTTGGCGATTGCTTCCGCCGGCACATTTCCGGTCATGGCGCAACAAGGCCAACAGTCGGCCCCGACCGAGGATCACAGCGCGCACCACCCCGAGACTGATCCGCCGACAGGTGAGCGGGCACTCGGCGGCGGCATGATGGGTCGAGGCGGCATGATGGGCCAGGACATGGGCGGCCAGGACATGAGCGGCTGCGCGATGATGGGCGACATGATGGGCTTCGGCAGGCGAGGCATGAAGCAGGGGATGGGGCACGGCGCAATGATGCACTCGGTCCCAATGATGGAAGGCCGGTTGGCTTACATCAAAGCCGATCTTGAGATCACCGACGCCCAGATGGCGGCCTGGAACGCCTATGCCGAAGCCGTCAGAGCAAGCCACAAATCCATGGAAAGCATGCACGTCAATATGATGAAAGCCAAAGAGAGCGGCAGCGCCTTGCAGCGCTTGGATGCGCGCATCAACGCAATGGAGAGCAGGGTCGAGAGCCTCAAGGCGCTCAAGCCCGTAACCGAGGGTCTTTATGCGGTCCTCAGCGACGAGCAGAAGAAGAAAGCCGATCAATTGCTTGGCGGCGGTTGCGGCATGATGTGAGGTGTTGCGCGCGATGAGCTACCATTTCTCTAAGCGGCTCGACATCCCTTTCGATCAGGCGGTTTCGCGCGTGACCGAGGCGCTGAAGCGCGAGGGCTTCGGCGTCCTCACCGACATCGACGTGAAGGCGACGATGAAGGCTAAGCTCGGCCAGGAGTTCCGTCCCTACAGAATTCTCGGAGCGTGCAATCCGCAACTCGCGCACCGCGCGCTTTTGCTCGAGGACAAGATCGGCACGATGCTTCCCTGCAACGTCATCGTGCAGCAGCACGCTGACGGCGCCGTCGAGGTCTCGGCGGTCGATCCGGTCGCCTCCATGCAAGCGATCGAGAATCCGGGCCTCGCCGAGGTTGCGAATGACGTGCGGACCAAGCTCAAGAAAGTCGTTGCTGCTCTGTAGCCCAGCTAGCCCCAAAGCGCGGGCGGCGGCGGGAAGGCCATTCCGGCCTCGTAACTGAGCCCTGGCACGCGGTCGCGGGCGAGCAAGAGCGGCCCGTCGAGATCGACCCATTCGGCATTTTGCGCGACGAGCAGGGCAGGGGCCATCGCGAGTGACGTCGCGACCATGCTGCCGGCCATGATCTTGAGCCCGAGCACGCGGGCGTTCTTGGCAAGCAGAAGCGCCTCGGTCAAGCCGCCCGTCTTGTCGAGCTTGATATTCACCGCATCGTAGCGCTCGGCGAGCGTCGCGAGCGAGGCCCGGTCATGCACCGACTCGTCGGCGCAGACCGGAACGGGTCGGTCGATGCGTGCCAAAAGATCGTCGTTGTCGGCGGGGAGCGGCTGCTCGACAAGCTCCACGCCTGCCGCGGCGGCGCCGGCAAGCAGCGATTCGACATCGTTGGGTTGCCACGCCTCGTTGGCATCGACGATGAGTCTCGCCAGAGGAACCGCCGCGCGCACCACGGCCATCCGGTCTTTGTCGCCGTCGCCGCCAAGCTTGAGCTTGAGCAAGGGATGCGCAGCGCTTGCCGCGCGCGCTCGTTCCGCCATCTCATCAGGCGGGGCGAGCGAGAGGGTGAAGGCGGTAAGCACCGGCTGGAGGGCGCCGATCCCGGCAAGCGTCGCGGCGCTTCGGCCACACCGCTTGGCCTCGAGATCCCATAAGGCACAATCGAGCGCATTGCGGGCCGCGCCCGCGGGCAGCACTGTCGCGAGCTCGGCCCGGCTCAACCCGCCGGCGATGGCCTTAGTGCAGGCCTCGATGGCGGCGACCACGCCCTCGACGTTCTCGCCATAGCGCGCATAAGGCACGCATTCCCCGCGTCCCGTGTGGACGCCGTCGCCGACCGATGCGACCACCACGACAGCCTCGTGCTTTGAGCCGCGGGAGATGGTAAAGCCGCCTCTGATCGGCCAGCGCTCGACGGCGACCCCAAGATCGAAGCCGCCACCGGCCGCAGGGCTATTAAGCTCATCCCCACGCTCACCCCCGAGACCCGCCATGACGCCTTTCTTTCTCCCGGATTTTCGTTCAAGAACAGAGGACTTCCCAACGGCGCCTCGCATGGCAACTCCAGCAAGCTAAGCCCTTCTATGCTCAAGCGCGACCATCAGGTTGTCCTGCCGACCCAAGCCCGCGCGCCAGGCTTCCGCGTCGAACTCAGGGGCACGACCTTCCGCCTGGTGGCGACCGGCGCCTGGACCGTGGCCGAGGCGACTCAGCTCGACTCGGCTCTGAAACGCTTGCGCGTGCCGATCCCGCCCACGCCCGACTTCACCGGCGAGATGGACATCGCCGGCATCGCCGAAATCGACACCGCGGGCGCGTTGCTGTTGCAGCGGACGGCGGCCGCCTGGGAGAAGAGCGGTTTGCGCACGCGCTATGCCGGCGCCACCGAAAGCTTCCGCATCCTCATCGAGGAGGTGCAGAAGCGGAGCCGCGGCGAGCGGCCCCAGATCGAGAAGCGCGGCGCGCTCACCCAAATCACCGAGGACATGAGCCGCGCCGTGACCGGCGCCTGGACCGACGTAGTCCAGCTCACCGCCTTTCTCGGCGAGGTCACCGCCGCGTTCGCGCGCATGCTCCACCAGCCTTGGCGCTTCCGCACCATCTCCTTCATCCATCATCTCGACCATGCAGGCTTGCGGGCGGTGCCGATCATCGCGCTGATCTGCTTTCTGATCGGCGCCGTGGTGATGCAGCAGGGCGTGGTGCAGTTGAAGCCGTTCGGCGCCGAGCCCTTCGCGGTCAACATGGTCGCCATCCTCGCGCTGCGCGAGGTGGGCATTCTGCTCACCGCCATCATGGTGGCCGGCCGCTCAGGCTCGGCCTTCACCGCTGAGATCGGCTCGATGAAGATGCGCGAGGAGATCGACGCCATGCGCACGCTCGGCATCGATCCAATGGACACACTCGTGCTGCCGCGCATCCTCGCGCTGGTCGTGGCGCTGCCGCTGCTCACCTTTATCGGCGATTTGATGGGGCTTGCCGGCGGCGGGCTGATGGCCTTCGCCGTGCTCGGCCTCGATGCCTCGAATTATCTCGACAAGCTGCGCGACGTGGTGGACTTTCAGCATTTCATGGCCGGCATGATCAAGGCGCCGTTCGCTGCGGTGATCATCGGCCTGGTCGGCTGCCTCGAGGGCCTGAAGGTCGAAGGCAGCGCCGAGTCGCTCGGCACCCACGTGACCAGCGCCGTGGTCAAGGCGATCTTCCTGGTGATTATTTTGGATGCCGTTTTCGCCATGTTTCTCTCGGGGATTGGGGTGTGATCGTCGATAACGGACGCGAGGTTGTGATCCGCGTGCGCGGGCTCGCCAAGAGCTTCGGCAGCCATCAGATTTGGGACGGGCTCAGCCTCGACGTCTATCGCGGCGAGATCCTTGCTATTGTCGGCGGCTCCGGCCAGGGCAAGTCCGTGTTGATGCGCGTCATCACCGGGTTGGTGAAGCCCGACGCCGGCGATGTCGGCCTGTTCGGGCAGAATACCAAGACGCTTACGCCACAGGATCGCCTCGAAATCGAGAAGCGGTGGGGCATCCTCTTTCAAGACGGCGCGCTGTTCTCCTCGCTGACCGTTTTGCAGAATATCCAGGTGCCGATGCGCGAGCATCTCGAGCTGCCGCAGGCGATGATGGACGATCTCGCCTTCCTCAAGCTCGCCATGGTCGGACTGCCGCCCAACGCCGCGCATAAATTCCCGTCCGAGCTTTCCGGTGGCATGCGCAAGCGCGCGGGGCTCGCCAGAGCCCTCGCGCTCGACCCCGAGATCGTGTTCCTGGATGAGCCCACGGCAGGTCTCGATCCGATCGGCGCCTCCGATTTCGATCACCTGATTCGCAAGCTGCAACAGACACTTGGGTTGACGGTGTATATGGTCACCCACGACCTTGATACGATCTTCACGGTGTGCGACAGGGTGGCCGTTCTGGCCGATAAGAAGATCGTAAGGACGGGGTCGCCGACCGAGTTGCAGCGCCAACCCAATCATCCGTGGATCAAGGAATATTTCTGCGGCGAACGGGCGCGCGCTGCGACACCCGGTGAGCGTCCGCGCATCCCAGCCTGAGCGTAGCGAGTCCTAAGGAACCGATTTGATGGAAACCAAGGCCAACTACCTGATGATCGGGGGGTTTGTGCTCGGCGTGCTGGCGCTCGCCTTCATCTTCGTCTTCTGGATGAGCAATTTCGCGGGCGGCGGGAAGCGGTACTACATCGTTTTCGAGAGCTCGGTGGCCGGGCTCACCACGGGTTCGAGCGTCGGCTTCAACGGTATCAGGGTGGGCGAGGTGCAGTCCTTTCAGCTCGATCCCGAGGACGCGCGCAAGGTTCAGGTGCTGATCAGCGTGCGCGACGACACGCCGGTGCGCGAGAATTCGCATGCCACCATCCAGTCGATGGGGCTGACCGGCGGCAGCGGCGTGCAGATCACGCCGGGCTCGCCCGATTCGCCCTTCCTGGTCGCCACGGCCGAGAACCCGATACCCGTGATTGCCGCCGATCGGGGCTCGGGCCAGGGCGTGTTCGAAGCGGGCTCGGCGGCCTTGAACAACGCCAATGTGTTCATTTCCAAGCTCAACGCTCTGCTCGACCAGAACGAAAAGTCGATCAACACAACGATGGCCAATGTCGAGCAATTCACCACCATGCTGGCCGAGAAGAAGGAAGATATCGGCCAAGCGATCACCGACGTGAAGGAAGGCGCCAATTCCTTCAAGACTTTGTCGAGCAAGCTTGAAGTCTCGCTCGGGGATAACATGGATGGGCTGACCCGCCAGGCGCGGGATAGCCTTCAGGAATTCGGCAACTTCATGCGGGAAGGACGCCGTACGGCGGTCACTTTGAACCGAATTCTGGAGAAGCTGGAGGCTGATCCAAAGGGTTTTTTGCTTGGTGGAAACCAGGTCCCGGAATACACTCCCAAGGGACAATAGTAAGCTCCCGAGGGCCATCGGGGAGTGTCTCCTAACAGGGGGCGATCGGACATGTCGCGATCAGCGCCAACGCTCGCAACAGGCTTGCTGTGCCTGGGGCTGGTCGGGTGCGCCTTGGCGGCTGGCTCCAAGCCGCCGACCACTTACGATCTCGTAGCACCCCGCTCGTTCTCCAGCGTGAAGCGGCCGGCCCCCTATCAGCTCGTGGTGTACGAGCCGACAGCCGTGCATGCGCTCGAGACCGAGCGTCTCATGGTGCGTCCGAGCGCCGACCAGGTTTCCTACTACAAGGGCATCGCCTGGAGCGATCGGCTGCCGCGACTTGTGCAAGCGCGCATGATCGAGACCTTCCAGAACTCCGGCGCGGTCAAGGCCGTGAGTTCATCGATCGGCCAATACGCGCTGGTGACCGATCTCCGCGCCTTCCAGATCGACGTGTCGAGCGGCAAGGCCTATGCCGAGATCGAGATCTTCGTCAAGCTGGTCAACACCAGCACCGGCAAGGTGACGGCGACCAAGGGCTTCAGCGCGCGCGTGCCGGCGACGACCGACAAGCCGACCGATGCCATCGCCGCCATGAACCAGGCTTTCACCGAGGTGCTGCAAGACACAACCACCTGGGTCGCCTCCCGCCGCGCTTAGCGTTTTGATCCTCTCACCCTTGCTGCCATGCGACTTGCGCGGCGCTACGCTCCCGCAAGATCGCGGCAGCAAGCCCTCTCCCCGACGGGGCGAGGGGGAATTGCGGGGTATCCGCGCGTCCTAATCCTCTCCCCGTCGGGGAGAGGACGGCGTCATGCCGCTAGCCGGGTGAGGGGGCGTCCGCTCAGTCAATATTTTCTCCCCCCAAAACTAAGCGGCCCCCGCCTCCTCTTCAGGGAGGGCGGAGGCCAAGGCTTTGGGGGAGCCTTTAGCTCTGGAAACTCGTTTAGCGCAGCCGTCCGCTCGCATGCGCGAGCAGCAGATAGACGCGTCCCGACTCGCTCGTCAGGTAGTTCTGCAGCATCCGGCCATCGGGGTCGGAGGCTTCGGCGTCGCCGAGCAACCGCTCGAAGTCGCCGATATAGCGGTCGACCGTCATGCGGAAATCGGGCTCCCGATCGTAGCGTCGAACCATCTCGTCGAACGTCGCCTGGCCCTCGACTGTGTAGATATGCCGTCCAAGCACGCCGCGCTCACCAGACCTGAAGCGCTGCCACACGTCGGACGCCGTGCGGTAGTCGATGGCGCGGGCGATCTCGTCGAGCCGGAGCTGTCCGCCGCCTTGCGCCGGAGCTTGCGCCGGAGGCGCCGCGCGGGTGCCGAGATTCGCGCCGGGATAGGCCTGCGGCGTATACGCCGCGTTGCTGAGCTGACTGGCAAGCCCACCCGCGACCTGACCGATATCGCCGTCCGGCGAGCCGACCGGCCGTCCCCTGGCATCGAAATGCGGCAGCGGACCGAGATCGAACTGGGACGGCGCAGGCGCGGGCTGGAAGGCTTGCTGGCGCGGCTGCTGAGCAGCGGCCTTCCGGAACGGGTCCGGGGCCTGTGGCGGCGGTGCCGCCGGCCGCGACAGAG
>JBAUOI010000095.1:0-3612 GCA_049579665.1 Methyloceanibacter sp. | reverse complement strand
CCCCGCGCTGCGCCACCATATCGGAGTAGCCGCCCGCATATTCGATCCACTTCCCCTCGCCCGCGAAGGCGATCACCGAGGTAACCGTGCGGTCGAGAAAATCGCGGTCGTGGCTGACGAGAATGAGGGTTCCAGGATAGGAGGCGAGCATCTCCTGCAAGAGATCGAGCGTCTCCAGGTCGAGGTCGTTGGTGGGCTCGTCCAGAACCATGAGATTTGACGGTTGCGCCAGCGCCCGAGCCAAGAGCAGCCGACCGCGCTCGCCACCCGATAGCGCCTTGACCGGCGTGCGCGCCTGCTCCGGCTTGAACAGGAAATCCTTCATGTAGCCGATGACGTGGCGCGGCTCGCCGTCGATCATCACCTGGTCGCCGCTGCCGCCGGTCAGGATGGTGGCCACGGACGCTTCGGGGTCGAGGCTTTCGCGCTTCTGGTCGAGCGTGGCGATCTCCAGATTGGTGCCGAGCTGCACGTGGCCCGTGTCGGGAGGAAGCGCGCCGGTCAGCAGATTGATCAGCGTCGTCTTGCCGGCGCCGTTCGGACCCACGACGCCGATGCGGTCGCCGCGAGAGATCTTGATACTGAAGTCGCGCACCACGATGAGGTCGCCATAGCTCTTGGCGATCCGCCTCGCCTCGATCACCTTCCTGCCGGCTTCACCTGCTTCCTGGACCGTGAGCTTCACGTCTCCAGACGGACGATTGGCCAGCTTTCGCCTGCGCTCGCCGCGCAGCGCGATCAGCCCCTCGAGACGGCGCTGGTTGCGCTTTCGCCTGGCGCTCACGCCATAGCGGAGCCAATGCTCCTCCTGCACGATGCGGCGGTCGAGCTTATGGCCAGCAACCTCTTCGGCTTCGAGGATGGCGTCGCGCCACGCCTCGAAGGAGGCGAAGCCCTTGTCGAGCCGCCGGGTGATGCCGCGATCGAGCCAGACGGTGGCTTGCGAGAGATTCTCCAGGAAGCGCCGGTCGTGGCTGATCAGCACCATGGCCGAGCGCGAAGCCTTGAGCACCGCCTCCAAGCCTTCTATGGCGACCACATCGAGATGGTTGGTGGGCTCGTCGAGTAAGAGAATGTCGGGCTCGGGCGCGAGCACGCGGGCGAGCGCCGCGCGCCGGCCTTCGCCGCCCGACAGATGGGCAGGATTCTCCGCGCCGGTGAGGCCGAGGCTCTCAAGCAAATAGCGCGCGCGGTACGGATCGTCACCAGGGGCCAGCCCCGCCTCGACGAAGGCGGAAGTGGTGGCAAAGCCGGACAGATCGGGGCTCTGCGGCAGGTAGCGAATGGTCACCGAGGGCTGCACGAAGCGCGAGCCGGCATCCGGCTCGATCATGCCCGCGGCGAGCTTGAGCAGGGTCGACTTGCCCGAGCCATTGCGGCCGACCAGGCATAACCGCTCGGACGGACCGATCGAAAGCTCGGCGCCGGCGAGCAGCGGCGCACCGCCGAAGGTGAGACGGATATCTTTAAGCAGGAGGAGCGGCGGTGCCATGGCTTGGCTGCGTGACCCAGGCGATCGAGGCTTCCACTCGCGTCTAGGCTTGCTTCTTGTCGGTACGGCGGCGCTTGGGCGTCGCTTTGGGTCCGCTGTCGAGATCGGTGTCGGGCAGGCTGACGAAGATGAGCACGCCGAGCACCGCCATGTAGAAGCGGAAGGCCGCCTCCTGCCCGTTCCAGGTCTGCGACTGCCACATGGCGAACCATTCGCCGGCCACCACCATGAAACCGAAGAACCAGACGAGGAAGGCGAGCGTGGCTCCGGCGATCACGAGGGACTTGGCCTCGTTGAAGATCGCGCCGCGCGCGTTGCGCACCTGAATCAGCCGGATGGCGCCGGCGAGGAACAGAATGCCGGTCACGCCTTCGGCGGCGATGATCAGCGCGTAAGCGATCTGCCACAACACCGGGTTGGTGATCGCCCGGTACATCAGCGCATTGCCGGGAAAGGTCGTGTCCATGCTCAGCACGTGCTGCACGAACAGATAGTTCGTGCCGTAATCGGTGATGTTGTCGAAGGTGACGAGCAGGCAGAAGGCCGCGAGCGCGAGGCTCATCACGATCTTGGCGTAGCGCGCGATCAGCATTCGCAGCCCCTTCCCTCCCGCCGTCATTGCCCGGCTTGACCGGACAATGCAGTAACCGAGGTGTTCACAGACTAACCGAGTCGGCGATTACTGGATTGCCGCTTTCGCGGGAAAGACCAGGCTAAGACGTGGATGGCCGGGACAAGTCCGGGCATGACGGAGAATTGTTGGATTGGGTGGAGCAACGGCTAGTTCTTGCTCTTGTCGACCATCTTGCGCTCGGCGATCCACGGCATCATGTCGCGCAGCCGCTTGCCGACCTCTTCCATCTGGTGATTGTCGCATTTGGCGCGCATCGCCTTGAAGCTGGTCTGGGCGACGCGGTTCTCCAGCATCCAATCCTTGACGAATTTGCCGGACTGGATGTCGTCGAGAATCGCCTTCATCGCCTCCTTGCTCTGCGGCCCCACCACGCGCGGGCCGGAGACATACTCGCCATATTCGGCGGTGTTGGAGACGGAGTAGTTCATATTGGCGATGCCGCCTTCGTAGATCAGGTCGACGATCAGCTTCACCTCGTGCACGCACTCGAAATAGGCCATCTCCGGCGCATAGCCCGCCTCGACCAGCGTCTCGTAGCCGTTGCGCATCAGCTCGACCAGGCCGCCACAGAGCACGGACTGCTCGCCGAACAGATCGGTCTCGCATTCCTCGCGGAAGGATGTTTCGATAATGCCGGCGCGACCGCCGCCGATCGCCGCGGCGTAAGACAGCGTCAGGTCGTGCGCGTTGCCGGTAGAATCCTGGGCGATCGCCATCAGGCAGGGCACGCCGGCGCCGCGCACATATTCGGCGCGCACTGTATGGCCCGGACCCTTGGGCGCCACCATGCAGATATCCATGTCGGGGCGCGGCTCGATCAGGTTGAAATGGATGTTGAGCCCGTGGGCGAACAACAGCGCCGCCCCCTGCTTCATGTTGGGCTTGAGATCCTTCTCCCAGATGCCGGCTTGCAGCTCGTCGGGGGTCAGCATCATCACCACGTCGGCCCATTTGGCGGCGTCGGCCACGTCCATGACCTTCAAGCCGGCCTTCTCCGCCTTGGCGGCTGACTTGGACCCGGCGCGCAAGCCAACGGCGACGTCCTTCACGCCCGAATCCTTGAGATTCAGCGCATGCGCGTGGCCCTGGCTGCCATAGCCGATGATGGCGACCTTCTTGCCCTTGATCAGATTGAGATCGGCATCCCGATCGTAATAAACGCGCATACGGGTCGTTCCCTGAATTTAAAGTGTTGATCCTAGTGCTCGGGCGCGTTTGTGACGCTCGGCGCGGCAAAAAACAAGAGGTTCAGCCTACATCCGTTCGGGCCCGCGCGAGATGGCGGCGAGCCCGGTGCGGGCGACCTCGACCAGGCCGAGCGGTTGCATCAGCGCGATGAACTGCTCGATCTTCGACTGCTTGCCGGTGATCTCGAACACGAAATGCTCGGTCGAGGCGTCGATCACCTGCGCGCGGAAGGCGTCCGCCAGGCGCATGGCCTCGACCCGCTTCTCGCCGAGGCCCGCGACCTTGACCATGGCAAGCT
>JBAUOI010000094.1:0-2771 GCA_049579665.1 Methyloceanibacter sp. | reverse complement strand
GCCCCACACC
The DNA here is from genome assembly GCA_049579665.1 of Methyloceanibacter sp. Classification (GTDB taxonomy): domain Bacteria; phylum Pseudomonadota; class Alphaproteobacteria; order Rhizobiales; family Methyloligellaceae; genus Methyloceanibacter. The sequence continues at coordinate 2,761 of JBAUOI010000094.1, read as the reverse complement.
CTTCAAGGAGCGCACCGTGGCGAACTGCGAGGCTAACTTAGCGGGCCGCGTCGAAGACATGGCGAGTCCTCAGCTCTCCCCCTGTCATCGCCCGACTCGACCGGGTGATCCAGTAATCACCAACCTTAGGTTACCTGACGCGACGGGGGTTACTGGATGCCCGCTTTCGCGGCATGACAATTGTAGAGGCGCCTGCAAAACTTGACAGGCTTGGCGCGCTCGCTCTAACCCAACGCTTGCGGCACTGGAAAGCAGATTTAATGTCCAGCGATCTTGGCATGCGCCGCCGCCGGGCGCTGTGGCGGGCGACGCATCGCGGCTCAAAGGAGATGGACTTCCTGCTCGGCCGCTACGCCGAACACACCCTCGACGGAATGAACGCCTCGGAGATAGCCGTGTTCGAGCGGCTGATCGAGGCTCCCGACCCGGCGATCGAGAGTTGCGTGCTGGAAGGCTATTCGCTCGGCGAGGCCGACCTGGACGAACTGATCGAGCGCCTCAGGCGTTTCCACGGCCTCGCCCCGACCGACTGACCGAAACGACGCTTCAATCGATGTCACCCGCAAAGCTTCCATCCTTGCCTGTCGATCGCTTGCTCAAGACCGAGCGCGCGACCGCCGGCGGCGTGCCCGAAGGCCTCGATGCGCTTCTGCTTGGAGAGATTGCGCGCCATGCAGGCGAGGGGGACGTCAAGCCGACCCTGCATGTCGCGCGCGACGCCAACCGGCTCGCCACGCTGGAAGAGGCGCTGCGCTTCTTCGCGCCTGACGTCGAGGTATTGGTCTTCCCCGCCTGGGACGGCGTGCCTTACGACCGCGTGGCGCCCAACGGCGAGACCATCGCGCGGCGCATCGCCACGCTTGCCGCGCTCACCGGCTGCGCGCCGGGCGATCGCAAGCCCCTCATCGTGCTGACCACCGTCAACGCGCTGGTGCAGAAGGTCCCGCCGCGCGACTTCATCGCCGCCACGAGCCTCAAGCTTCAGCCTGGCAACGTGCTGACCATGCAGGCGCTGATCGAGCGTCTGGAGATTTCCGGCTATATGCGCGCCGGCACCGTTACCGATCCCGGCCAATATGCCGTGCGCGGCGGCATACTCGATCTCTATCCTCCGGGCGGCGATCCGATCCGGCTCGATTTCTTCGGCGATACGCTGGAATCGATCAGGGCCTTCGATCCGGAGACGCAGCGGACCGCCGCGCGGCTCGACGCCGTCCAACTCCTGCCGATGAGCGAGATGACCCTGACGCCGGAAGTGATCAGCGCCTTCCGTCAGCGTTACGTCGCCCTGTTTGGCCCCGTCACCGGCGACGACCCGCTCTACGAGTCGATCTCGGCGGGGCGTCAGCATCAGGGCATGGAACACTGGCTCCCGCTGTTCCAGGATCGTTTGGTCCCCCTGTTCGACTATCTGCCGGAAGCGCGCGTCACGCTCGATCCGCTGCTCGACGACGCGCGGCACCGGCGGCTCGAGCAGATCGCCGACCATTACGATGCACGCGCGCAGGCGCTCGAGCGCAAGGCGTTCGGCGCGCCGCCTTATCACCCCGTGCCGCCCGACAGCATGTTCCTGAGCGAGGCCGATTGGCAGGCTGCGCTAGCCAACCGGCAGGTGATTTCCCTCGATCCGTTCGAGCATCCCGAGGCGCCGGGCGTCGTCTCGTTCGGCGGCCGGCAGGGCCGGACCTTCGCGGCGGAGCGGCAGACCGAAGGCGTCACCGTATTCGATGCCGTGGTGGCTCACGCCAAGCGGCTGCGTGGCGAGAAGAAGCGCGTGATCGTCGCCTGCTGGAGCAACGGCGCGCGCGAGCGGCTGGCGACGCTTCTGTCCGAGCACGGCATCGGCGAGACCACGCGGGTGGAGAGCTTCGTCGACGTGCTGCGCGAGCCGCGCGACGTGACGTCCATGGCGGTTCTGCCGCTGGAGACCGGTTTCGAGGCGCCGGGGCTCGCGGTGATCGACGAGCAGGACATTCTCGGCGACCGCTTGGTGCGCAAGTCGCGCGGCAAGCGCGGACGCGATGTGCTGACCGAGGTGTCGAGCCTCTCGGTCGGCGATCTGGTGGTGCATGCCGACCACGGCATCGGCCGCTTCGTTGGGCTCGCCACCATCGAGGCGGCCGGCGAGCCGCATGACTGCCTCGAAGTGCATTACGCCAGCGGCGACAAGCTCTATCTGCCGGTCGAGAACATCGAGATGCTTACCCGCTACGGCTCCGACGAGTCGGGCGTGCAGCTCGACCGGCTGGGCGGCGTGGCATGGCAGACGCGCAAAGCCCGCCTCAAGCAGCGTATCCGCGACATGGCCGAGAAGCTGATCCAGGTCGCGGCTATGCGCGAGCTGCGCCAGGCGCCGGTGCTGAACCCGCCGGACGGCGTCTATGACGAGTTTTCGGCGCGATTCCCCTACGAGGAGACCGACGACCAGGAGTCGAGCATCGGCGCCGTGCTTGGCGATCTGGCCAGCGGCAGGCCGATGGACCGGCTGATTTGTGGCGATGTCGGCTTCGGCAAGACCGAGGTTGCGCTCAGGGCGAGCCTGATTGCCGTCTTGGCTGGCAAGCAGGTGGCCGTGGTGGTGCCGACCACGCTCTTGGCCCGCCAGCACTTCCATACCTTCACCGAGCGCTTCCGCGGCTTCCCGGTGAAGATCGCCCAAGCCTCGCGATTGGTGAGCCCCAAGGAGCGCGCCGAGGTGAAGCAGGGCTTGAAGTCGGGCGATATCGATATCGTGATCGGCACCCATGCGCTGCTCGGCAAA
>JBAUOI010000093.1:0-5293 GCA_049579665.1 Methyloceanibacter sp. | reverse complement strand
AGGACGTGGTGCGGCAATTTTGGGAGCCGCAATTCGCCACGCTCGATCTCGCCGCTCCCGACGCGAAATCCCTGTTGCAGGAATGGGCGCAAGGCCGCGGCCTGCCGCTGCCGCGCTATCTCGAAGTGGCGCGCGAGGGCCCCGACCATGCGCCGCGCTTCACCGCCGAGGTGCAGATCGAAGGAGTGGGCCCCGAGCGCGGGCAGGGCGCCAATAAGCGCGAGGCCGAGCAAGCGGCTGCGCTTGCCGTGCTACTCCGCGAAGGCGTGTGGCAGGCGCCGCAAGATGGCTAAACCCGGCGCCGATGACGGTAAGGAAACGCGCTGCGGCTTCGTGGCGCTGATCGGCGCGCCGAACAGCGGCAAGTCGACGCTGACCAACGCGCTGGTCGGCGCCAAGGTCTCGATCGTCACCCATAAGGCGCAGACCACGCGCGGTCCCGTGCGCGGCATTGCTTTGATCGGCTCATCGCAAGTCATCCTCGTCGATACCCCAGGCATTTTTCAGCCGAAGCGGCGGCTCGATCGAGCCATGTCGCAGGCAGCCTGGGAGCGGGCGGGCGACGCTGACCTGGTGGCGCTGGTGATAGACGCCCAATACGGGCTCGATCAGCTGCTCCAGCCGCTGCTCGACCATCTGCCCGAAGTGAAGCGGCCGATGCTCGCCGTCCTCAATAAGGTCGATCTTGTCCAGAAGCCCGACCTGTTGCGCCTCGCCGGCGAGCTTTCAGCGCTCAAGCGCTTCGACCGGGTGTTCATGGTCTCTGCGCTGACCGGTGACGGCGTCGGCGACCTCAAAGCCTATCTCGCCGAGGCCGTGCCGAAAGGACCTTGGCTCTTCCCCGAGGACCAGCTGACCGACGTCTCGCTCAGACAGAGCGCGGCGGAGATCACCCGCGAGAAGCTCTTCCTCCGGCTGCACGACGAATTGCCTTATACGCTGACCGTCGAGACCGCCGACTGGAAGGAGCTCGCCGACGGCTCGATCAGGATCGAGCAGACGATCTATGTCGAGCGCGAAAGCCAGCGGAAGATCGTGCTCGGCGCCAAGGGACAGACCATCAAGGAGATCGGCAAGTCAGCCCGCGCCGAGATCGGCGAGATGGCGGGCGTACCGGTGCATCTGTTCCTTTTCGTCAAGGTGCGCGAGCGCTGGGCCGAAGACCCTGAACGCTATCGCGAGATGGGGCTGGATTATCCGAAAGGTCGCTGACCTCGGGCCAAGTGTCGCATGGCGGGGCACTCGGGAACTTCGCCCGGGAGGCTTAGTTGACCGGTCTCATCATCACGCAAGAGGACTGGTCTCATGAAAACATCTCTGCTCATTCTCGCTGCTTCCGCCGCGCTAATCGGCGCAAGCAGTGCTCAAGCCGCACCGTTTAGAGGTCATGGCCCGGCGATCATCATGCCCCGGCCTGCGGTCGAAAGCGTTACGCCTCCGATAGAGAGCTCCGTTCCGCCCCCGACCAATCCCGGATTGCTCGCTCCGCCCCAGTTCGGCCTGCCTGCCGTCAATTCCGGCACCATCATCCCTCTCAATCAGCAAACCATCACCGATCAGCCCGATTTCGGCGCGCTTCCTGGGGCGCCCGGTTCGGCGACCTACGATCCAACTGCCGCGCTGCCGGCGCTCGGCAATCCCGGTTCGGCGCTTGCGCCCAATCCGGGCACCTCAGCGGCGGGCTTTGGCAGTCCCAACACCAACACCGGAACGACCCCGAGCTTGAATGGAGGCGGCTAGAGACAGAGCATCGGCGCTTGCCTTTCCAGGGCTCGGCCTTAGCTTGAAGCATGGATTGGAGCGACGAAGGCATCTTCCTGTCCGCCAAGCCGCTCGGCGAGGCCAACGCCGTCGCCGAGCTGTTCACCCTCGGCCATGGACGCCATCTTGGGCTGGTGCGAGGAGGGCGCTCGCGCCGCGTACGGCCACTGCTCCAGTCCGGCAATCTGCTCCGCGTCACCTGGCGGGCGCGGCTCTCCGAGCATCTCGGCGGCTTCAATGTCGAGTTGCTCGAGGCGAACGCCGCGCGCATTCTCGACGACCCCGCGGCGCTCGTCGCGATCGGATCCTTGGCTGGACTGGCGAGACTCCTGCCTGAGCGCGACCCGCATCCCGAGCTTTATTCCTCAACGCTCGACATCGTGCACGCCTTCGACGATCCGCGCGTTTGGCCTGCGCTTCTGGTGCGCTGGGAACTCCAATTGCTCGGCGAGCTCGGCTTTGGCCTCGATCTCAGCGAGTGCGCCGCGACCGGCTCCGACGCCGATCTCATCTACGTCTCGCCGCGCTCGGGCCGCGCCGTCTCGCGCGATGCCGGCAAGCCCTATTGCGACAAATTGCTCAAGCTCCCGGCCTTTCTGCTCGACGGGACGGCTCGGGCGAGCGAAGCCGATATCCTCGCCGGCCTTGCCTTGACCGGGCACTTCCTCGAGCGCGACGTGCTCGAGCCGCATGGCCTCTCCATGCCGCAGGCGCGCGAGCGGCTGATTCAGATCCTGGCCCGGGCACCAGTCATCCCGGCGTAAACCGGGATCCAGGGAGACAAGCACGGAGCCGGTGGCTCTGGATACCGGCTTTCGCCGGTATGACGACCAAGCCGACGTGCCTTGAGCGCGCCGCGCCGATGCGCTAAGCGCGAGTCATGGGAAAGAGGATTCCGCCGCCTGATTCGCAAGGGCCGATCGAGCCGGTAAATCTGCGCGACGCGCTGGAGGAGCGCTATCTCGCTTACGCGCTCTCCACCATCATGCATCGCGCTCTGCCGGACGTTCGCGACGGGTTGAAGCCTGTGCATCGGCGCCTGCTCTACGCCATGCAGCAGCTCCGGCTGAGCCCCCAAGGCGAGTTCAGGAAATGCGCCAAGATCGTCGGCGACACGATGGGCAATTTCCATCCGCACGGCAATCAGGCGATCTACGACGCCCTGGCGCGCCTCGCACAGGATTTCTCCGTCCGCTATCCGCTGATCGACGGCCAGGGCAATTTCGGCAATATCGACGGCGATAACCCCGCCGCCGACCGCTACACCGAGGCGCGGCTGACCGAGATCTCGGCGCGCCTGCTCGACGGCATCGACGAGGACACCGTCGATTTCCGCGCCAATTACGACGGCCGCGAGCAGGAGCCGTCGGTGCTGCCCGCCAATTTCCCCAACCTGCTCGCCAATGGCTCCTCGGGCATCGCCGTCGGCATGGCCACCAATATCCCGCCGCACAATGCCGGCGAGCTGTGCGACGCGGCGCTGCATCTCATCAAATTTCCCAACGCCACCGCCGACAAGCTGGTCGATTTTGTGCCCGGTCCCGACCTTCCCACCGGCGGCATCATCGTCGAGCCGCGCCAAGAGATCGTGCAGGCCTACAAGACCGGGCGCGGCAGCTTCCGCTTGCGCGCGCGCTGGACGCAGGAAGATACCGGCCGCGGCACCTATCAGATCGTCGTTACCGAGATCCCGTATCAAATTCCCAAGGCGCGGCTGGTCGCCCGCATCGCCGAACTGCTGCTCCAGAAAAAACTGCCGCTGCTCGCCGACGTGCGCGACGAGTCGACCGAGGAGGTGCGGCTCGTGCTGGAGCCGAAGAGCCGAAGCGTCGACCCGGTCCTCTTGATGGAGCAGATGTTCAAGCTGACCGAGCTCGAGACCCGCGTGCCCCTCAACATGAATGTGCTGAGCCGGGGCCAAGTGCCGAACGTGCTCGGCTTGCGCCAAGTCTTGCGCGAATGGCTCGACCATCGCCAGGTCGTGCTGGTCCGCCGCTCGAAGTTCCGGCTGGCCAAGATCGACCACCGCATCGAGGTGCTCGACGGTTATCTCATCGTCTATCTCAACATCGACAAGGTCATCAAAATCATCCGCGAGAAGGATGAGCCGAAACCCGCGCTGATGAAGGCGTTCAAACTCTCCGAGGTGCAGGCCGAGGCGATCCTCAATATGCGGCTCCGCTCTCTGCGCAAGCTCGAGGAGATGGAGATCAGGCGCGAGCACGACACTCTGACCAAGGAGCGCAAGGAGCTGAAGGCGCTGCTCGCCTCCAAGGACAAGCAGTGGAAGACCATCGCCGACGAGATCAAGGCGCTGAAGGATCAGTTCGGCCAGAAGACCGCGCTTGGGCGTCGCCGCACGAGCTTTGCCGAGGCCCCAGAGGGGGTCGAGACCGAGCTTGCCGAGGCGATGATCGAGAAAGAGCCGGTCACCATCGTGCTCTCGGAAAAGGGGTGGATCCGCGCCATCCGCGGTCACCAGACAGATATCGACAGCCTCGCCTTCAAGGAAGGCGACCGGCTGAAGCGCACCGTCAAGGCGCAGACCACCGACACGCTGCTGCTGTTCGCCACCAATGGCCGCTTCTATTCGCTTGGCGCCGACAAGTTGCCGGGGGGCAGGGGCCATGGCGAGCCCTTCCGCCTGATGATCGATATCGAGGAAGCGGCCGACGCGGTCGAGCTTCTGGTGCACGAGCCGGGCCGCAAGCTGCTTGTCGCCTCTACCAGCGGCCACGGCTTCATCGTGCCGGAGGATGAGGTCCTCGCCCAGACGCGCAAGGGCAAGCAGGTGCTGAACGTGACGGCCGGCGCCGAGGCCACGGTCTGCGCGGCCGTCGAGGGCGACAGCCTGGCGGTGATCGGCGACAACCGCAAGCTCCTGCTGTTCCCGTTGCAGGACTTGCCTGAGATGCCGCGCGGCAAGGGTGTGCGCCTGCAGCGCTACAAGGATGGCGGCCTCGCCGACGCCAAGGTGTTCAGCAAGAAGGACGGGCTGACCTATATCGACGCGGCAGGCCGCTCCTTCGCCGTCACCGAGTTGCGCGATTGGTGGGGCCAGCGCGCTCAGGCCGGACGCCTGCCGCCAAAGGGATTCCCCAAGTCGAACAGCTTCGGCCCGAGGTTTTAGACCACGAATTGTATCCAGGGAAAACTAGCGGCCGACGACTTCCGGTTTGCCGAGTCTCGACTCCGAAGCCTGCACGGTGCGCACCCAGCCCTTGGAGGTGAGGCGCTCCTGCGGCTCGAAGCGGTGCTGGTAGCGCATCTTGCGCGAGCCTTCGATCCAATAGCCGAGATAGACGAACGGGTGGCCTTGTGCACGGGTGAACTCGACATGGTCGAGGATCATGTAGGTGCCGAGGCTTCGGTGCGGCTGGGTCGGATCGTAGAAGCTGTACACCATCGACACGCCGTCGCTTAAGCGGTCGCACAGCGATACCGCGATCAGCGGCGACTTGCCATCGCCGTAAGGGTCGGGCTTCAGCCGGTATTCGGTGACGAAGGTCTCGACCACGCTGTCCTCGACCAT
>JBAUOI010000092.1:0-8391 GCA_049579665.1 Methyloceanibacter sp. | reverse complement strand
CGTCCAAGCCTGCCGAGACGCCCAACGCGCCGGCGGCCGACGATAATGGCGAAACGCCCCAGCAGGGTGCGGCGGCCGGCGATGCCCCGCCGATCGAGCGCGACATCTCGGCCGGCGAAGCCCCATCTCCGGCCCCCCAGGCACCCTAAGCCAGAGATGCCGCACGCGGAGTCCGAGATGCCGCTTGCGCAATGAGCGATCTTGCCGTCGCTTTGGGCCTCGTCCTTGTCATCGAAGGGTCGCTCTGGGCGCTCTCGCCCCGCTTCGGCCGCAAGCTCTTGGATGCGACCGCGGACATGCCTGAGCAGACTTTGCGCCTGGCCGGGGCGCTTGCCGTGGCTGCCGGAGTGCTCGTGATCTGGATCGTGCGTGGCTAAGGCGATGCGACAGCGCGACGGAATCTGCTCAACCCTTACCGATTTCCGCTAAGATGGCGGCAATCGAGGTGTGATCGGCAAGCGATGCGGGAGTTTCGATCGATGCCACAGCCCGGCGTCCAAGCCGTAAACCTTCGGCGCTTCTGTTTCATGGCGGCTTGCGTCGGGCTGCTGTTCGCCGGCGCCCCGCCGCTCGTCACCGAAAGCCTTGCGCGCGGGCCCGATTCCGTCGCCGACGTTGCCGAAGGCTTGCAGGATGCCGTCGTCAACATCTCCACCACCCAGACGCTGAAAGGCACGGCCGAGGCTACCCCCAACGGTCCCGGACCCAAGGGCTCGCCCTTCGAAGAGTTCTTCGACGATTTCTTCGACGACGAGGATAAGGACGGCCTGCCGCGGAAAGTGAGCTCGCTCGGCTCGGGCTTCGTCATCGACCCGTCGGGCCTGGTGGTCACCAACAATCACGTGATCGAGGGCGCCGACGAGATCATCATCAACTTCACCGATGGCAGTAAGCTGAAGGTGGTGAAGATCCTCGGTCACGATCCCAAGACCGACCTCGCGCTCTTGAAAGTGGAGCCTAAGAAGCCGCTCAAGGCCATCACCTTCGGCGACTCCTCGAAGATGCGCGTGGGCGATTGGGTGATGGCGATTGGCAATCCATTCGGCCTCGGCGGCAGCGTCACCGTCGGCATCATCTCCGCCACCAAGCGCGACATCAATGCCGGGCCTTACGACGATTTCCTGCAAACCGACGCCGCCATCAATCGCGGCAATTCGGGCGGCCCCTTGTTCAACATGGACGGCCAGGTGATTGGCGTGAACACGGCCATCATCTCGCCGACCGGCGGCTCGATCGGCATCGGCTTCGCCGTCCCGTCCAACAGCGCCATGCAGGTCCTCGACCAGCTCAAGCAATATGGCGAGACGCGGCGCGGCTGGCTCGGCGTGCATGTGCAGAACGTCACCGACGAGATTGCCGTGAGCCTCGGCCTGCAAGAGCCGAGGGGCGCGCTCGTCGCCAAGGTCTCGCCCGACAGCCCGGCCGCCAGCGCCGGCATTCAGCCGAGCGACGTGATCCTGAAATTCGACGGCCAGCCCATCGACAATATGCGCAGCCTGCCGCGCGCCGTTGCCGCCACCGCCATCGGCAAGAGCGTCCCGGTCGAGCTGATGCGCAAGGGCCAGACCGTCGACCTGACGGTCACCGTCGGCCGGTTGCCGGAGGATGAGGAGGTCCAGGACTCGGTGAAGGGCGAGGGCGAGGAAGAGCTGACGCCTGAGCCCGAGCGCGAGGATCTGCTCGGCCTGTCGATCGCGCCGCTGACCGAGGAGTTGCGCGAGCGCTTCAATATCGGCAAATCGGTCGAGGGCGTGATCATCACCGAGGTGAAGCCCAACAGCCCCGCCGCGCAGAAAGACGTGAAACCCGGCGAGGTGATCGTCGAGGTGACGCAGGAGAAGGTGAAGCAGCCGCAGGACGTGAAGACGCGGCTGCTGGCGGTGAAGAAGTCGGGCCGGAAATCGGTCTTGCTCCTGTTGTCCGACGCCAAGGGCGAGCTGCGCTTCGTCGCCGTGCCGACGAGCTAGCCGCGCCGTGGCACTGAAGGCCGGCCGGCCCAAGGCCATCCTCATCGCCGGCCCGACCGCTAGCGGCAAATCGGCGGCCGCGCTCGACCTCGCCCAACGCCTCGGCGGCGCCGTCATCAACGCCGATTCCATGCAAGTCTATCGCGAGCTTGCCATCCTCACCGCGCAGCCGTCGCCGGCGGAGATGCAGCTTGCCCCGCATCGTCTCTACGGCACGGTTCCGGCCAGCGAGCCCTATTCGGCGGGCCGCTTTGTCGAGGATGCGGCACGCGCGCTTCGGAATGCGGCGGGTGAGGGGAGCGTACCGATCTTCGTCGGCGGCACCGGCCTCTATTTCAAGGTGCTGACCGAAGGGCTAGCCGCCGTGCCCGACGTGCCGCCGGAGATACGCGCGCATTGGCGTGCGGAAGCGGAGAAGATCGGCACCGCCGGCCTCTATCGCGAGCTTCAAGCGCGCGATCCCGTCATGGCGGCAAGGCTCCGCCCGAGCGATCCCCAGCGTATCTTGCGCGCGCTGGAAGTGATCGACGCGACCTCCATTTCGCTCGCCGAATGGCAGGGTGGAGACGCAGCTCCATTACTTGAGCCTGGGGCCGTGCTCAGGATCGTCATCGCGCCCGAGCGCGAGGCGCTCTACGCAGGCATCGATGCGCGCTTCGACCGCATGATCGCGCGGGGCGCCGTCGAGGAGGTGCGGGCGCTTCTCACGCAGGGCCTCGATCCCGGTCTTCCGGCGATGCGGGCGCATGGGGTGCGCGAGCTTGCCGTTTACCTGTCAGGCGGCAGCAGCCTCGCAGCCTCGGTCGAGAAATCCAAGACCGAGAGCCGCCGCTATGCCAAGCGGCAGATGACTTGGCTGCGCCGCTTCATGCAGGATTGGGACTGGTTCCCCGATGCGGCCGCCGCTGTCGAGAATTCCTCCCCCTAGAAGGGAAAGGTCGGCGCACCGTAGCTGCGCCGGGCGGGGGTCGGGCCTCAACACGCGCGTCATTGACCCCGACCCTCCCCCTTACAGGCGGAGGGGGTCTCTAAACAGTGACTTGCGTGCCGATCTCAACCACGCGGTCGGTGGGCAGCTGGAAATAGCTCGACGCGTCGTCGGCGTTGTGCGCGAGGAAGATATAGAGCCCGTCCTGCCATTTCGGCATGCCGGAGCGCGGGTCAGGCCGGACCGACCGGCGCGACAGGAAGAACGACGTCGACATGATGTCGAATTGCCAGCCTTGTTTGCGTGCGACCGCCAAGGCCTTCGGCACGTTCGGCCTCTCCATGAAGCCGAAATGCAGGACCAGTCGCATGAATTTCTCGCTGATCGGCTCGAGGTGAACGCGATCCTTGAGCGCCACATGCGGAATGTCCTCGTTGACGATGGTCAGGATCACATTGTGCTCGTGCAGCACCTTGTTGTGCTTGAGATTGTGCAAGAGCGCGGTCGGCGCGAAATCGGGATCGCTGGTGAGGAACACTGCCGTGCCGGGAACCACGTGAGGCGGCCTTGCCTCCAGGCTCTTGATCAACGGCTGGAACGGCACCTCCACGCGGCGCGTCTTGAGTGCGAGCAGTCGCGTGCCGCGCCGCCACGTATACATGATCATCACCAGCGCCGCGCCGACGAGAACCGGCAGCCAGGCGCCCTCGACGATCTCCAGCATGCTCGCCAGCACGAAACTGGTATCCATCAAGAACAGCGGAACCATCAGGCCAAGCGTGGCCCAAAGCGGCCACTTCCACAGCTTCAAGATCACGATGAAGCCGAGAATGCCGGCGGCCCAGGCGGTGGTGGCGACCGCGAGCACATAGGCCGCCGCGAGCTCGCTTGATGACCTGAACATAAAGACGAGCAGCAGCACGCCGGTCAGCAGCAGCCAGTTCACCCGCGGCATGTAAATCTGGCCGGCCAGCGCTTCGGAGGTGTGGCGCACCTCCATGCGCGGCATGAAGCCGAGTTGCATCGCCTGGCGGGTGATGGAATAGGCTCCGGTGATGACTGCTTGGCTGGCGATCGCCGTGGCCGCGGTGGCCAGCGTAACCATTGGATAGAGCGCCCAGTCGGGATAGAGCAGATAGAACGGATTTTCGATCGCCTCGGGATGCGCCAGCAGCAGCGCGCCTTGCCCGAAATAGTTGAGCAGCAGGGCCGGAAGCACGAAGAAGAGCCAAGCGGCCTGGATCGGCCGTCTGCCGAAATGGCCGAGGTCGTTGTAGAGCGCCTCTGAGCCGGTGACGACGAGGAACACCGAGCCGAGCGTGAGCAACCCGATGATGCCGTTATTGAACAGGAAGCCGATGCCGTAGACCGGATTGATCGCCGCGAGCACCCTCGGATTGTCGACGATCTCGATGCCGCCGGCGATGGCGATGGCGAGAAACCAGACGAAGGTGATCGGCGCGAAGAAGGTCGAGACGCGCGCGGTGCCGTGCGATTGCACCGAGAACAAGGCGACGAGGATGATGACCGTCAGCGGCAACACGTATGGCTGGAACGCGCGGGTGGCGACCGTCAGACCTTCGACCGCCGACAGCACCGACAGCGCCGGCGTGATCAAGGTCGAGCCGTAGAACATCGAGGCGCCGACGATGCCGAGCGCAAGCACGACGGGCGCGCGCCGTCCGAGCGCGCGAAAGGCCAACGCCGTCAGCGCGAGCGTGCCGCCTTCGCCGTTATTGTCGGCGCGCAGCAGGATCAGCACATATTTCAGGGTGACGACGAAGATCAGCGACCAGAAGATCAGCGACAGCACGCCGTAAATCGCAACCGGCGTGACCACGCCCGCATCGCCGCCGGCGGCAAGCACCGCCTCGCGTAGGGCGTAAAGAGGGCTGGTGCCGATGTCGCCATAGACGACGCCGATCGAGCCGAAGGTGAGCGCCCAGAACGCACGCTTACCTTGCGAAATGGTCTCGGTGCCGTTAGCGGCAGAAGTTTCTGAGCTGGCGGCCTGCGGCATTCCGTCGGGAAATGGGAAGGCGTTGGAAGATATCGCGATAACGCCGGTACGAGCGCCGCGGTCCCTCGAAAGCGTAGGGAGGGACATAGGCGGAGCGGCTCGGCTTGTCCAGGCCAAGCAATAGGCAAGCTCGGCGCATGCCTTGCAGCACGGTGATGCGGTGGGTAATAAAACCAGTCCGAACGCCCTTGTCTGGTAATTTCCGCAAACCAAATATGTGGTAGTCTTGTCATTCATTCGCCTTTGCCGTTGACCCCCTATGGGCCAAGCCTTAGGGTGCGCGGCCTGTTAAGGCTTTTCCGCCATTCCTCGAGCTGTGACCGGCCGCGGACGAATGAGGCGCGAGGCCGGTTTATCAGTGAGGATGCGATGTCGCGCGCAATGACGGGCGCCCAGATGGTGCTTGAGGCTCTCGCCGATCAGGGCGTCGAGCACATTTTCGGCTATCCGGGCGGTGCCGTCCTGCCGATCTATGACGAGCTGTTCCAACAGGATCGCATCAAGCACATCCTCGTGCGCCACGAGCAGGGCGCCGTGCATGCGGCTGAAGGCTATGCGCGCTCGACCGGCAAGGTCGGCGTCGTGCTCGTCACCTCGGGTCCCGGCGCGACCAATGCCGTCACCGGGCTGACCGATGCGCTGATGGATTCCATCCCGGTGGTCTGCATCACCGGCCAGGTGCCGACCCATCTGATCGGCAACGACGCCTTCCAGGAATGCGACACGGTCGGCATCACGCGCCCCTGCACCAAGCACAATTATCTCGTCAAGGACGTGAACGCGCTGTCGCGCGTCCTGCACGAGGCGTTCTATGTCGCGCGCACCGGGCGTCCCGGTCCGGTCGTGGTGGACATCCCCAAGGACATCCAGTTCGCGAAGGGCGAATATACCGGGCTCACCAACTCGCAGCACAAGAGCTACAACCCGCAAATCGAGGGCGACACGCGCGCGGTGGCCGCGGCCATCGAGCTGATGGCGAACGCCAAGCGGCCGATCTTCTATACCGGCGGCGGCATCATCAATTCGGGACCTGTCGCCAGCGAGCGCCTGCGCGAGCTGGTGCGCATGACCGGCTTTCCCATCACCTCGACGCTGATGGGGTTGGGCGCTTATCCGGCTTCCGACAAGCAATGGCTCGGCATGCTCGGCATGCATGGCACCTACGAGGCCAACAACGCCATGCACGATTGCGACGTGATGATCTGCATCGGCGCGCGCTTCGACGACCGCATCACCGGCCGGGTCGACGCGTTCTCGCCGGGCTCGAAGAAGATTCACGTCGATATCGACCGCTCGTCGATCAACAAGAACATCAAGGTCGATCTGCCGATCGTCGGCGATTGCGCGCGCGTGCTCGAGCAGATGATCGAGGCGTGGCAGGCCAGGAAGCCAAAAGTCGATAAGGCCGCGCTCAAATCCTGGTGGACCCAGATCGACCGCTGGCGCGCGCGGAACTGCCTCCATTATCGGAAGCGCGACGACGTGATCATGCCGCAATATGCCATCGAGCGGCTTTACGCGCTCACCCGCGGCCACGACACCTACATCACCACCGAGGTGGGCCAGCATCAGATGTGGGCGGCGCAGTTCTTCAAATTCGAGGAGCCGAACCGCTGGATGACCTCAGGCGGGCTCGGCACCATGGGCTACGGCCTGCCGTCCGCGGTCGGCGTGCAGATGGCGCATCCCGACAGTCTCGTCATCGACATCGCCGGCGAGGCGTCGGTGTTGATGACCATGCAGGAAATGTCGACGGCGGCGCAATACGACCTGCCGATCAAGATCTTCATCTTGAACAACGAATATATGGGCATGGTGCGCCAGTGGCAGGAATTGCTGCATGGCGGCCGCTACTCGCATTCCTACACCGCGGCTCTGCCCGATTTCGTCAAGCTGGCGGAAGCCTATCAGGGGGTAGGCATCAGGGCCGAGAAGCCGTCCGAGCTCGACGACGCGATCCGCGAGATGATCGCGGTGAAGAAGCCGGTCATCTTCGATTGCCGGGTCGACAAGCACGCCAATTGCTTCCCCATGATCCCGTCGGGCGAGGCGCATAATCACATGCTGATGGGCGACGATCTGACCGAGCAGGATCTCGAGAACGCCATCACCGAGGAAGGCAAGGTGATGGTGTAGGCGGGCCCTCCAGGCCTCCGGGCCTCGACACGCTCGCCCGAATCTCCAATTCTTCCGCATCTCGACGAAAGCATCCGCATGACACCGGCTTCGAGCACATTGCTGAGCTTCCTTCTAGGCCTCCGCGCCATCATGCTGATCGGCTCGGCCGGCGCCATGGTCGGTGCGCTGCTGATGTTCCTGCAAGGCGGCCGCTATCTCTATCATGCCTGGCATGAGTTCTTTTCCGGGGCGCAGGTGATCGTGCCGGTGCTCGAGGCGGTCGACGCCTTTCTATTCGGCATTGTGCTCGTGATCTTCGCCTATGGCATTGCCATGGGCTTCGTCTTCACGCTGCCCGAGGGCTACGGTAAGTCGCTGCCGCAATGGATGAAGGTTGCCGGCGTCGGCCAGTTGAAGCAGACGCTCGCCGAGGTGGTCATCGTCGTTTTGATCGTCATCTTTGCCCGTGTCGTGGTAGGCACCGTCGATTCTAGCAAGCCGTTCGAGTGGCCGATGCTGGTGCTTCCGGGCTCGATCCTTCTCATCGCGCTGGCGCTGCGCATGATCGAGCTTGGCGGCGCCAAGGGCGGACCGGAAGGGGGAGGGCATTGATGACGCAGCCCGGCTCCGCCTATTCGCTGGAAAAGCGCGAGGAAAAGCCCGAGACCCACACCTTGACGGTGCTCGTCGACAACGAGCCCGGCGTGCTCGCGCGCGTCATCGGCCTGTTCTCCGGCCGTGGCTACAATATCGAGTCGCTCACCGTGTCGGAGACCGAGCACGAGGCGCATCTTTCCCGCATCACCATCGTCACCTCCGGGCCGCCGATGGTCATCGAGCAGATTCAGCATCAGCTCGAGCGGTTGGTCCCGGTGCACTCCGTCACCGACCTCACCGTGAAGGGCAACCCCATCGAGCGCGAGCTGGCCATGGTGAAGGTCGCGGGCCTCGGCGAGAAGCGGGTCGAGGCCATGCGCCTGGCGGATGCCTTCCGCGCCCAGGTGATCGACGCCTCGACCGAGCATTTCGTATTCGAGATCACCGGCAAGCAGTCGAAGATCGAGCAGTTCATCGCGCTGATGCAGCCGCTCGGCCTGGTCGAGGTCGCCCGCACCGGGCTCGCCGCCATCTCGCGCGGGCCTGAGCGGATGTAGCCGGAAACTCTTGTTTTTTGCCGCTCCGGGCGTCACAAACGCGCCCGAGCACTAGGAACCAACGCTTTCAGTTCAGGGGACGACCCGTATGCGCGTTTATTACGATCGGGATGCCGATCTCAATCTGATCAAGGGCAAGAAGGTCGCCATCATCGGCTATGGCAGCCAGGGACACGCGCACGCGCTGAATCTCAAGGATTCGGG
>JBAUOI010000091.1:0-18505 GCA_049579665.1 Methyloceanibacter sp. | reverse complement strand
GGCACACCCTTCCATTTGCCGATACAGCTCCAGCCCTCGACGCAGTCGTGCCGGGTGATTTGCGTGCGCGCCGGCATGGCGCGGAGATCGGCAAGCGACAATTCGAGCGTCCGTTCGACCAGGCCCCCGACCACGAGCTTCCAGTCGGCGAATCCATTGGCCTCGTGGGCCTTGTAGGCCGCGTCGTCCGGATCGGTCGAGCCGTTGGCCTTGAAGTCGCGCGAGATCTCGGCCTCGCTATATTCGCGGGCCAGCGCCCGCGACGAGAGGATCGCGCGCTGGGTGACGCGGGTCAGCGTTTCGGCCGAATCGAGCACGCGCCTGACCCAAGGCTGGTCCGAGAGATCGTCGCAGCCCCCGAGCAGCATGGCGCTCGCCGCGGCAAGCCCGCGCGCAAGGAAGCCGCGCCGGTCGAGGCCCCGCTTCTCGCTCATGGCTTTTCCTCGGCGGGTTCGATCACGTAGCGGCCGGTGATCATCGAGCGGAGATTGTTCCAGACGCCCGAGATCAGCACCATGACGAGATGCACCACGACGAACATCACGATCAAGCTCGCCGAGATGAAGTGGATGGTGCGCGCGGTCTGCCTGCCGCCGAGCACATCGAGCAGGAAAGGGAAGGCGGCGTCCATGCCGGGCGACATGGCAAGGCCGGTCAGCAGCATCAGCGGCAGAAGGATCAGCGCGACGAACAGATAGGTCAGCTTTTGCAGAACGTTGTAACGCTTAGCCTCTTCGCCTTTGGGGAATTTCAGCCTGGCATGCTCGGCGATCGAGGCGCCGATATGCTTGAGGTCCGTGGCCGTGGGCGCGAGATCGCGGCGGAGATGCCCGCTGCCGAGGCTCCACAGCAGATAGGCCAGCCCGTTGAAGAGAAACAGCCAGGCGAAGAAGAAGTGCCAGCGCCGTCCCATGGCAAGATCCTGATGGCCGGGCAGCGTCACCGACCAGGGAAAACCTCGACTGTCGTAGCCAGAGTCCTCGTCACCGGCGAGCCCGAACACGCCCGTGGTGTCGAACCGCCAGCCGAAGAGTGTCGTCACGCCCTTGACGCTCTCGCCTTCCTGCACAGCACCCATGGCCATGATCGGATCGCTGAAGTTCGACTTCGCGCCGAGATAAAGCGCGGGATGGGCGTTAAAGATCTGCAAGCCGCTCATCAGCAGCACGAGCAGGACGAGCGCGTTGACCCAGTGCGTGATGCGCACCGTGCCCGAATGTCGATAGATGACTTCGCGTTCGCTCACGGTTCGCTCCAATGGCGTCATTGCCTCGCTTGATCCGGCGATCCAGGGCCGCGCCGCGAGTTGCTGCCCTGGATGCCCGGGTCTTCGCTCGGGGCATGACGCAAACACCAGTAACACGCCGAGCGGAGCCGGATGGTTCAGCGAAAGCTACGTTCGATGCAACGAAACGGATGCATGCGCGTCACGAATGCGGCTTGCCCCAGATCTCGGCCAGCCGTTGCGCCCGGCCGCAGCCCCATTTGTAGTATTTGTAACTCACCGGATTCTGGTTGTGATAATCCTGGTGGTAGTCCTCGGCCGCGGTGAAGGTCGTCGTCGGCTTGATCTCGGTCGCGACCATTTGCTTGAAGCGCGCGGCAATCTCCTCCTTGGTCGTCTCCGCCAGCTTCTTTTCCTCGTCATTCCCGACGAAGATGGCGGTGTGATAGGCGGGCCCCTTATCGCAGAACTGGCCGTCGGCATCGAACGGGTCGACGTTCTGCCAATAGTGGTCGAGCAGCTTGGCGTAAGTGACCTTGGCCGGGTCGTAGGTCACCTTAACCGCCTCCAGATAGCCCTCATGGTCGCCATAGCTCGGGTTTGGCTTGGTACCGCCGGCATAACCGGAGATCGTCTCGGTCACGCCGTCGACCTCGTCGAAGGCCGCCTCCATGCACCAGAAGCAGCCGCCGGCGAAGATCGCCGACTCCGACGCAGCGGCTCGGCCGGGCTCGGGGGCTGAGCTGGCGGCAAGGGCGGCAAGCAAGAGGGCGGCGGCGGCCGCTACAATCCATCGCGCGATCATGGGGGTCTCCAGATTGAATCTTGCCAGGCAGCATAAGAACGCCCGGGAAGCCGGCAAAGTGGCTCTCGCGCGACCGTGAAATGAATTGATGCTTAGGTTGCGCCGATAAGCAGCCTGGGAAGGCTTGGGCGTTTGGGCTATTCAGGGGCAATGCAGCAGCCACTCTCTACGCCTTTGAGCGCCATCAAGCCGGCCTATGACGTCGTGGTGATCGGCTCCGGTTATGGCGGCGGCGTCGCGGCCTCCAGACTCGCACGCGCGGGCCAGCTTGTTTGCGTCATCGAGAAGGGCAAGGAGTTTCCGACCGGCTCCTTCCCCAGCCGGTTACCGGAGCTCAGGCGCGAGCTGCAATTGAACGGCGGCAAGATGCGCTCGGGCTCGCGCACCGGCCTGTTCGACTTCAGGCTCGGCGCCGACATCCATGTGCTGGTCGGCTGCGGCCTCGGCGGCGGCTCGCTCATCAATGCCGGCGTGGCGCTGAGACCCGATGCCCGCGTCTTCGCCGACCCGGCTTGGCCTGATGAACTCTCCGCCGACGGGCTGCTCGAGCTTGGCTTCAGGCGGGCGGCGGCGATGCTGCGGCCCTCGCGTTATGCCAACGCGCCCGAGCTCACCAAATATCGCGCGCTTCAATCGGCGAGCACCGCCTTCGGCGTGCCGCCGGTCGCCGCCCCCGTGGCGGTGAGCTTCGAGGACAACGTCAATCCAGCTGGCGTGGCGCAACCGGCTTGCACGCTGTGCGGCGATTGCTGCTCGGGCTGCAATGTCGGCGCCAAGAATACCGTCGCCATGACCTATCTTCCCGACGCCAAGGCGCATGGCGCGGAGATCTTCACCGAACTCAGCGTCACTCATGTCGCCAAAGGGGAGGGAGGCTGGCGCGTTCATTTCGCGCCGTCTGACGTGAAAGACGCGACGCCCGGCGTCGTCGAGGCGAAGACCGTCGTTCTCGCCGCCGGCACGCTCGGCTCGACCGAGATCCTGCTCAGATCGCGCGAGCACGGGCTCGGGCTCTCCGATCGGCTGGGCGAGGGCTTCTCCGCCAACGGCGACATTATCGCCTTTGCTCTTGGCGGCAGAGAGCGCGTGAATGGCATCGGCGTCGGCTTCCCCTCGAAATTCGGCGGCGATGTCGTGGGCGCCGCCGTCGCCGGCCAGATCGAGCTTCCCGACGCTGCCGATCTCGATCGCTCCATGATCATACAGGAAGGCGTGCTGCCTTCGGCGCTGGCCCCGCTGCTGCCGGTATTTTTCATCGCCGGCGGCCGGCTGCTCGGCGCTGCGCAGAGCCTGATCAAGGGCGTCTATCAGGGCCCGCTCTCGCATCTGCATACCTTCTTCGTCGTGTCGCATGACGACGCGAACGGCCGCATCAGTCTCGACAATGGCGGCGCGCAGGTGCATTGGCCCGGCGGCGGCGACGAGCCGGTCTATGCAAGGGTCGACGCGGCCCTCACCAAGGCGGCGACTGCCGTCGGCGCCCGCTACATCAAGAGTCCGCTCGCGGCCACCAATATGGGCACCAAGCCCGCTACCGCCCATCCGCTTGGCGGCTGCGGCATGGGCCAAAATGCGGGCGAAGGCGTGGTGAACCACAAATGCCAAGTTTTCGACGGGCTGGCCCAAGAATCCACGCATTCCGGTCTTTACGTCTGCGACGGTTCGGTGATTCCGCGCTCGATCGGCGTCAATCCGCTGCTGACCATCACGGCGCTCGCGGAGCGGGCCATGGTGCATCTTGCCCGCGACCACAATCTGGGGTTCGATGCTAATCCGCGCGTCCGTCAGGAGGCGGACGGGGCCTTGACGTGAGGTCTTGTGACCATGGCACGAAACTGGCTCAAGGGTGTTGGCATTGCAGCGGCTTGCGTCGGGGTTCTTCCTGTTGTCGGCGGCCTGCTCCATGCCGCCACGCGTACCGCCCCTTGCG
Source organism: Methyloceanibacter sp. (assembly GCA_049579665.1). Taxonomy (GTDB): domain Bacteria; phylum Pseudomonadota; class Alphaproteobacteria; order Rhizobiales; family Methyloligellaceae; genus Methyloceanibacter. Next base: position 14,545 of record JBAUOI010000091.1, on the reverse strand, counting down.
ACCGCACCGAGCTTACGGCTTCGATCGGCACCGTGCAGTCGTCTCCGCCGCATGCCTCCGCTCTCGATCGCCTCACCATCGTGCTCGTTGGGGATACCGGCTTCAACCCGACCGACGCCAAGGTCGAGCCGGGCGGCGTGCGCAAAGGCAAGAAGCTCACGAGCTTCTCCGACACGCTCGCCGGGATCTCCAAGGAGGTCGACGGCGATCTCGCCTTCATCAATCTTGAGACCGTCGTTACCGACAGGAACGACCTCCCGCCGGAGGGCAAGGGCAAGGGCGCGTTTCATTTCCGCAGTCACCCGGCGGCGCTGAAAGCGCTGATCGATGCCGGCTTCAATTTGTTCTCGCTCGCCAACAATCATTCCTACGACTACGGGCCGCAAGGCGTCGAGGAGACGCTCTATCATGTCGCCGTGGCCAACGCCGAGAAGGCCATCGCCTATGCCGGCATCGGCGGCAATTTCGATGAGGCGATCCGCCCCGGCTGCATCGACCTCGACGGCACGCGCATCGCCTTCTCGGCGATCGGCATCATGACCGGCGATAAGCCGCAATATCGGGCTGGTCCGAACAAGCCCGGCCAAGCCTCCTATCGCGATCGCCCCGACTTCGAGGCGACCGTGGACAAGCTCACCGCCATGCAAGCCGATTACCGCATCCTCTCCATCCATTACGGGCTCGAAGGCCGGGTCGTGCCCGACGAGCGGCAGTTCGCCGATTGGCGCAGCTTTGCCGCCGGAGAGAAGAATGTCGATCTCATCCTCGGTCACCACCCGCACGTGGTCCAAGGTGTCGAGCTCGACGGCAAGTCGCTGATCTTCTACGGGCTGGGCAACTTCCTGCATCCCGGCACCGCCGAGATGTCGCGCTTCGGCATCTGTCGCGATTACGGGCTCATGGCGAAGGTGCATCTTGCGCGCATCGACGGCGCATGGCGCGTTGAGGCCATCGAGGCGATTCCCCTCACCAACACGCAAGAGAAGCCTGAGCCGCTCGCCGCCGCCGAGGCGACCAAGCGCATCTACGCGCTCAACCACCTCGCGGCTGGGCTCGATGACGAGAAGGGCGCCAGGGGCGTGCGCTTCACCCCGCAGGCCGACGGCTCGGGCCTATATTGTGCGGACGGTGCTGCCGGGCTTGGGGGAACGCTCGGCACGCTATGCCAGGGTTGGCAGCAGGCCGCAGACCCCGACAAGGCGCTCGCCACCAAGATCGCCAACGCTTGCGAGGACAAGCCGTTTTACGGCAAGCCGTCTCTGACGAAGCGCCGCGCGCCCGCGCAACAGCGCCGCCAGCCCGGAGGGCTGTTCCCGTTCGGCGGCCCGTTCTAGCGGCGCACGGCTTACTCTGCTAACCGCGCAACTCCCCGCCGGTCGCCTTTTGCACGGCTGCGACAATCTTCGCCGCTACGGCCTCGATCTCGGCATCGGTCAGCGTTTTGTCGCGCGGCTGAAGCGTCACCTCGATGGCGAGCGACTTCTTGCCCTCGGGCACACCTTGGCCGGTGAACACGTCGAACACGCGCGCCTCGGCGATCAAGCCCCTGTCGGCGCCGAGCGCTGCGCGCAGCACCTCGCCCGCTTCGATGTCGTCGCCCAGCAAAAAGGCAAAGTCGCGCCGAACGGGCTGAAGGTCTGAAGCCTCGAGCGCCTTGCCGGCGCCTTTGCGCTTCGACGGCGGAACGTTGTCGAGATAAAGCTCGAAGCCCGCGATCGGCCGAGCGATGCGGAGCTTCTCCAGCAGATCGGGATGGAACTCGCCGAATGCGCTGAGCAGCGTCTTAGGCCCGAGCTTGAGCGCGCCTGAGCGCCCCGGATGGAACCATGACGGCGCTTCGCGCGTCACCATCAGGCTTGCCTGGTCGATGCCGAGCGCCGCGAGAGCGGCAACCGCGTCGGCCTTGGCGGCGAAAACATCAGCGTCAGGGGCTTCGCCGGACCAATAGCGACCCGAGCCTCCGAGCGCGGAACGGCCGAAGCGAATGCCGGCCGCGCTCGCAAACTGATCCTCGGGACGGGCGCCCCGATAGGCTTGCCCAAGCTCGAACAGGGCGCCATCGGCGAAGCCTCTGTCGCGATTTCGCTGCGCGGCGGTGAGCAGTCCCGGCAGCAGTGACGGGCGCATCTGCGCCAACTCGGTCGAGATCGGGTTGCTCAGCGTCAGTTCGGGTTGCCCGCCGCCGAACAATTTCGCCTCTTCCGGCGGAATGAACGACCAAGTCACCGCCTCGACCAGCCCGCGCGCGGCAAGCACGCGCCGTACGAGCCTCTGCCGCCGCTGTCGCTCGGTCAGCACCGGCTTCGCCACGCCGGCCTCGCGCGTCATCGGCGTCGCCGGCACCTTATCCACACCGGTGAGCCTGACCACCTCTTCGACCAGATCGACCGGGCCGGTGATGTCGGGCCGCCATGACGGCGGCGCGGCCTTGACTTGCTTGCCCTTGCCGTCGAGCGCGACACCGAGTGCTGTGAGCAGCCGCTTGATGTCGCGATGCTCAAGCTCGAGCCCGCTCAGCCGCTCGACCAGGCCGAGATCGAACTTGAACGGCTTGTTGGCCTTGGGCGGCTTGCCGGCGATGGTGATCTTGCTGGGGGTGCCCCCGCAGAGCTTCAGCACGAGCTCGGTGGCAAGCTCGAGCCCCGGCACGACGAAATCAGGATCGACGCCGCGCTCGAATCTGAAGCGCGCGTCCGACACGATGCCGAGTTTCCGCCCGGTGCGCGCCGTGCGCTTGGGATCGAAATAGGCCGACTCGATGAACACGTTGGCCGTGGCGTCGGTGACGCCGGTCTCCTCGCCTCCCATCACCCCCCCCAGCCCGAGCACCGCGCGGTCGTCGGCTATCACGCACATGTCGCCGTCGACCTCGTAGCTCTTGCCGTCGAGGGCGGCGAACCGCTCGCCCTTGCGGCCGAGCCGCGCGCGGATGGCGCCGCTGAGCTTGTCGGCGTCATAGACATGCAGCGGGCGGCCGCGGTCGTAAGCGATGTAGTTGGTGATATCGACCAGGGCGTTGATGGGGCGCAGCCCGATCGCCTTCAGCCTGCGCTGGAGCCATTCGGGGGAGGGGCCGTTTTTCACCCCGCGCACCAGCCGCCCGGCAAAGACCGGGCAGGCGTCGGCGGTGGTCTTGTCGAACTCAAGTTCGATCGGGATCGGATTGGCGAAGGCGCCTTTGACCGGCTTGACACTATCCTTTTTCAGCTTGCCGAGCTCGGCGGCGGCAAGATCGCGCGCGATGCCGCGCACGCCGAGGCAATCGGAACGGTTTGGTGTGATAGCGACCTCGATCACCGCATCGTCAAGCCAGAGCGCAGTGGCGGCGGAGCTGCCGACCTTGGTTGACGGATCGAGCTCGATGATGCCGCTATGCTCGTCGGACAGCTCAAGCTCGCGCTCGGACAGCAGCATGCCGTTCGATTCGACACCCCTGATCTTGGCCTTGGTCAGCGTGAGGTCGATGCCGGGCACGTAAGCGCCGACCGGCGCGAACACGCCCTTCAGGCCGGCCCGCGCATTGGGCGCTCCGCACACGACTTGAAGGCGCTCGGTGCCGGTATCGATCTCGCAGACGCTGAGCTTGTCGGCGTTGGGATGCTTCTCGCATTTCACCACTTCCGCCACGCGGAAAGGCTTCAGCGAGGTCTTCGGATCGAACAGCTCCTCGACCTCGAGCCCGATCCGGGTGAGGGTCTCGCCGATCTCATCCACGCCTGCCTTCGTGTCGAGATGCTCCTTCAGCCATGATAACGTGAACTTCATGGCCTAGGAGAGTCCGGCGGCGAGGGTGGGGATGGCGAGCGGCGGGAAGCCGTAATGCTTGAGCCACCGCAGATCGCCCGCGAAGAACGCGCGCAGATCCGGCATGCCGTATTTCAGCATGGCGATGCGGTCGATGCCTAAGCCGAAGGCGAAGCCCTGATAGCGCTCCGGATCGAGCCCGACATTGCGCAAGACATTCGGATGCACCATGCCGCAGCCCAAAATTTCGAGCCATTGATCGCCTTCGCCGATCCTGATCTCATCGCCCACTTTGGCGTAGCCGATATCCACCTCCATCGACGGCTCGGTGAACGGGAAGTGGCTGGCACGGAAGCGCATCTTGACCTGCGGCACTTCGAAGAAGGCCTTGCAGAACTCTTCGAGCACCCATTTCAGATGGCCGAGATGCGTCTCCTCGTCGATCACCAGGCCCTCGACCTGATGGAACATCGGCGTATGCGTCTGGTCCGAATCGCAGCGGTAGACCCGGCCCGGCGCGATGACGCGCAGCGGGGGCTTGTTGGCAAGCATGGTCCTGATTTGCACCGGGCTCGTATGCGTGCGCAGCACCGCGCGCGAGCCGTCGGGGGCTTCCGGAAAATAGAACGTGTCGTGGTCCTGTCGCGCCGGGTGCTCGGGCGGGATGTTCAGGGCGGTGAAATTGTTGAAGTCGGTTTCGATGTCGGGCCCCTCGGCGATCGAGAATCCCATATCAGCGAAGATCTCGGTGATCTCGTCGGTCACCTGGCTGACGGGGTGAATGCGGCCCTCGGCGAGCGGCCCGACTCGCACCGGCAGCGTGACGTCGGCGCGCTCCAGCGCGAGCTTCTCGACGGTGGCCGCCTTGGAAAGCTCGGCGCGCCTCGCCTCGAGCGCCTCGCCGACCGAGGCCTTCAGGCTGTTGACCACCTGGCCATAGGCCTTGCGCTCCTCCGGCGGCAGTGAGCCCAGCGCCTGCATCAGTTCGGGGATGCGGCCCTTGCGCCCGAGCGCGGCGATGCGGACCTCTTCCAGCGTGGCGAGGTCCGAGGCTTCCGCGATGGCGTGAAGCAGCTCGGTCTTGAGGCTATAGAGCTCCAGCGCGCTCATGGCGAAAGGCTCCAGGGCCAGGGCCAAGCCCGCGAGGCGCTAGGCCCGCGCGGCAGCGGAGGCAGCCTCGACCAGGCCCTTGAAGGTCGCGGGCTCGTGCACGGCGATATCGGCAAGCACCTTGCGGTCGAGCTCGATGCCGGCCTTTTTCAGCCCGTCGATCAGCCGCCCATAGGTTAGGCCATTCTCGCGCGCCGCCGCGTTGATGCGCTGGATCCACAGCGCGCGAAAGGTGCGCTTCTTCACCTTTCGGTCGCGATAGGCGTATTGACCGGCCTTCTCGACCGCCTGCTTGGCGACGCGGATGGTATTCTTGCGACGGCCATAATAGCCCTTGGCCGCCTTGATTACCTTGCGGTGGCGGGCATGGGAGGTAACGCCGCGTTTCACACGGGACATGTCGGTGCTCCTTCGAGTTGAGGTCTCGCCTTAGCCCCTAGCGGGAATAAGTGAGGAAGTTCTTCTTCACGATCTTGGCGTCTTCGTCGGACAGAACCATGGTCCCACGCGCGGTCCGGATGAACTTGGTGGGACGCTGGATCATGCCGTGACGCTTGCGCGAGGCCTGGCATTTCACCTTGCCGCTCGCCGTGACCTTGAAGCGCTTCTTGGCACCGCTCTTGGTCTTCATCTTGGGCATTTGGCTTCCTTCATATGCCGCCCTCTGGCCGGCCTTGGCCGCGCCGGGGCAGTCTGAGTTTCAACGGTTGAAAGCATGCGAGCCGCCACGGCATGCCCTGCCGGGCGGCTCCTGAGTGGCGCGTTATAGGGTGCATTCGGGCGAGAATGCAAGGGCTAGGGGAAAAGAGTCTGGGTCTCTTAACCACGAGGCTTAAGCCGGATTTAGGCCGGGTCGTCTATCCAGGTCCAGGGAGTCATGAGGACCGGCGGATGAAGATGTCCCAACGGCTGCGGAGTTTGCGCGCCTGGTACGCGCGACAAAGCCGCATGGTGCGCGACCTGATCGTCATGGGGGCGGTCGGGCTGCCGCTTTATCTGCTGGCGGTGTGGTGGGACGCGCTCGACAAGTTCCTGGTGTTCACCGACGAGCCGCAAAGCGACGCCATCGACTGGCTCGTGATCCTTTTTGTGTTCCTTGGGGTGGCCGCCAAGATCTACTCGGTTCGCCGCACCGTCGACCTCCGCCGTGAGGTCGTTGCGCGTCGCAAGGCTCAGGCCGAAGCGCATCAGATGGCGCGCCACGACGTGTTGACCGGCCTTCCCAATCGCCGCCGGTTCATCGAGGATTTCAACGGTTCGACCGAGCATTTGCCGGAGGGTGAAGCCTGCGCGCTGTTTGTTCTCGATCTCGATAACTTCAAGCCGATCAATGACGTCTACGGCCACAGGCTGGGCGATGAAGTGCTGAAGGTGGTCTCGCATCGATTGACGCAGATCGCCGAAGGCGCCTCGGTGGCGCGTCTCGGTGGCGACGAGTTCGGCGTAACCCTGCGCTACCGCGCCGGCAGTGACGCGCCTGAGCGCTTAGCGCGCCAGATCGTTCACGAGCTTTCGCGGCCAATCCAGCTCGCCGCTCTATCGCTCCAGGTCGGCGCCAGCGTTGGCATCGCGACCTGCGATTCCATGGGATGTGGCGATACCGACATGACCAAAATGGCCGTACGCGACAGCGGCGCCGTCGAAACCATGCTCCGCCGCGCCGACATGGCGATGTATTGGGCGAAAGCCGATGGCCGTGGCCGCTATCGCTTCTTCGATCGCAGCATGGACGACAAATTGCGTCAGCGTGTCGAGCTTGAATCCCAGATCGGCGGAGCGATCACCTTAGGCCAGATCGTACCCTATTATCAGCGGATCGTTCGCCTGGATGACGGCGAGACCATCGGCTTCGAGGTGCTTGCGCGTTGGGTACATCCGCAGCGCGGCGTGCTCACCTCCGATGTTTTCATTCCCATCGCCGAGGACACCGGCACGATCGGCAAGATGACCGATCTGCTGCTCGAGCGCGCCATGCGCGACGCCAAGGACTGGCCCGAGCATCTCTCGGTATCGGTCAATTTCTCGCCGCGGCAAATCTCCGACCCCAACGTCGCGACGAGAATCCTCGGACTGCTGACCAAGGTCGGGTTTCCTCCGCACCGGCTGGTGATGGAGATCACTGAAGGCGCCGTGGTGCAGAAGCTCGAGGCCGCCAAGGTCGTGCTGCAATCGCTGCGCAATGTCGGCGTGCGCATCGCGCTCGACGATTTCGGCACCGGCTATTCCGGGCTCTATCATCTGCGCGAGCTTGAGCTCGACATCGTCAAGATCGACCGGTCCTTCGTCAGCCAAATCCTGAACAAGCCCGAGGAGGCGCGGATCGTCAAGGCGATGCTCAGTCTCGGCCACGCTCTGGGTCTCATGACCACGGCCGAGGGCATCGAGAGCGAGGAGGTGCGACAGTGCCTGCTCAAGCTCGGTTGCGACGCGGGCCAAGGTTACCTGTTCGGCGCCCCGGAGCCTGCCGCAATGGTGACGAGCGCTCTCAAGGCCGCCATTCCCTCACGCCAGATCGCCTAGCGCGGCGACAGCACCATCACCATCTGCCGGCCTTCGAGCCTCGGCTCCGATTCCACCTTGGCGATGGTCGTTGTGTCCTGCTTGACCCGCTCGAGCAGCTTGGTGCCGAGCTCCATATGCGCCATCTCGCGGCCGCGGTAGCGCAAGGTGACTTTCACCTTGTCGCCCTCCTCGAAGAACCGCCGGATCGAGCGCATCTTCACCTGATAGTCGTGGATATCGATGTTGGGCCGCATCTTGATCTCCTTGATCTCGACGGTGCGCTGCTTCTTGCGCGCCTCGGCGGCCTTCTTCTGCGCCTGATATTTATATTTGCCGTAATCCAGGATCTTGCACACCGGCGGTTCGGAATTGGGCGCGATCTCGACGAGATCGAGGCCGGCTTCAACCGCGCGCGCCAAGGCTTCGGACGTGGCAACCACGCCGACATTGTTGCCGGTGGCGTCGATGAGCTGGATGTTGGGGATGTCGATGCCCTCGTTGATGCGAGGACCGCCCTTTTCGGGGGCAAGCTTCGTCGGCCGTCTTACGATGTCTCGTTCTCCTCTGTTCGAGCGGCCGCATCCCCCCTTTTGTGAGACGCCGGCGCCCTTAGTGACGCGAAGGCATGTGTGAGCGCTACAGGATGGGAAATGGCCCTCAAAAGTCAAGCCGCGCGCGTTAAGCTTGCCGGAAAGCCTGTCACGCGCGGTCGCCTAGGGAGGCCGCCGCCAACGAAGGCGGATCCTCGAAGGCCTCGGCCAAATGCGTGCCGAGCAGTTCGTCATAAACGGCGAGCGTCTTCATTTGCATCTGCGAAAGCGCAAACTCGGCCCTCGCCCGGGTGCTCGCCCTGGCGCCGATCGCCGCCCTCTCCTCCGGCGACAGCGCGAGCGCCGCGCGGATCGCGCCGGCCAGCGTCATGGCGTCGCCTGGCGGCACGAGCCAGCCGGTGAAGTGCACTATGTCCTGCATTGGCGTGACAACGGTCTCGGGCAGCGCGCCGATATCCGAGAGAATGACCGGGCAGCCCATGGCTTGCGCCTCGACGCTGGTCCGGCCGAAGGTCTCCGGCACGAGCGAGGGCATGATCGCCACGTGCGCGGCGAGAAACGCCGCCGGCATGTCCTGGCAATGGCCGACGAGCCGCACCTTGTCGGCGAGCCCGTCACGGGTGATGAGCGCGATCAGTTCCTGGCGATACGCCGCTTTGCCCGGCGCATCGCCGGCGAAGATGATCGCGGCGTCGTCGAGCGCGCCCTCGCGCGCGAGCGCCGCCGCGGCTTCGATGGTCTGGCGATGGCCTTTCAGCCCGGTGAGCCGCGCCGCTTGCAGTACGATCTTGGTGTCCGGCGAAACCCCCCAGCGTTCCCTGAGCTTCGCCACCGGTCCTGGCGGGACGACGAGCGGATCGAACGCCGCCTCGTCGATGCCGCGATAGATCGGGCGGATGTGCTCCGCTTTCAGGCGATGCCGCGCGGCGATCAGATTCGCGGTGTAGCGGGAATTGGCGATGACGCGGTCGCTGCGCCCCATCACGCTGTTATAGGCGGTCTTGATGGGACCGAGCGTGCCATAGGCGCCGTGATAGGTGGTGACGAAGGGACGCCCGGTCCGCCGCGCGGCGAGATAGGCGCTCCACGCCGGGGCGCGGCTCCGCGCATGCACGAGCGCGACATCGCGCTCCGTGATGAGGCGCTCGAGTCGCTTGGCGTTGGCAAAGATGGTGAACGGGTTCTTGCTGGCCACGGGCAGCGTGACGATCTCGCCCCCGGCTTGGGTCACGGCATTTGCCATGCGCCCCCCTGCGGTGGCAACGAGGGCCTTGGCGCCTGCCCGGGTCAGCGCTTCGGCGATTTCGATGGTCGCCTGCTCGCTGCCGCCGGTGTCGAGGCGCGGCACGACTTGCAATATGGTCGGTTGGGCCATGGTCTAAGGTCTTAGGATGGGCGCATCGGAACCGCAATTCCTGGAAGTGGGAGACGGTGGCAAGCGCCGCCGCGTCGCCTATCGTTTTGCCACTGCCGGCAAGGACGACGGCCCGGCGCTGCTTTGGCTTTCAGGATTTCTCTCCGACATGGCCTCCACCAAGGCGGCCGCAATCGCCGCGTGGGCAAAGGCTCGGCGCCTCCCCATGCTCCACTTCGACTATTCGGGCCATGGGCTGTCCGAAGGCGATCTGCTGCATGCCTCGATCGGCGACTGGCTGGAAGAGGCCGAAGCCATGCTCAATCGCATCGGCGAGCGCCGCACGATCCTGGTCGGCTCGTCGATGGGCGGCTGGATCGCGCTGCTTCTCGCACGCAAGCTTGTGCAAGCCGGCATGAGCGAAAGGCTGGCGGGTCTCGTGCTGATCGCCCCCGCTTGGGACATGACCGAGCGGCTGATGTGGCATCGCATGAGCGCCGAAGTGGGAGCCAAGCTTGATACCGACGGCGTCTATTACGAGTCGTCGCTTTACGGCGATCCCTATCCGATCACCAAGCATCTGATCGAAGAGGGCCGCGGCCATCTGCTTGGAGATGGCGGCACGCTGCATCTCGACCTGCCGGTGCGCATCCTGCAAGGCATGTGCGATCCCGACGTGCCCTGGGGCCATGCGCTCGATCTCGTCGATCTGCTCTGCTGCGAGGATGTCGAGATCACCCTCATCAAGGACGGCGACCACCGCCAGTCACGCCCGCAAGACTTGGCCCGCCTCGAAGCGACCGTCGCGGCATTGGTGGCGAAAGTTCAGGGAAGCAGCGAGGCCAAGCCTTCGCGGTAGGTAGGATAGCGAAGCGTCACGCCAAGCTCGGACTTGATGCGCTGATTACCGATCCGTCGGCTCCCTTCATAGAAGCTGCGCGCCATCGGCGTGAGATCGGCCTCCGTGAAATCGACCTCCGGCGGCGGTTCGACGCCGATCAGCTTGGCCGCATAGGTCACCACCTCGTCGGGGGCGGCGGGCTCGTCGTCGGCGACGTTGTAGATGGCGCCGGCATGCGGCCGCGCGATCGAGGCTTCGAGCACCGAGGCGATGTCCTCGACATGAATGCGGCTGAACACCTGCCCGTCCTTCCTGATGCGCCGCGCGGTTCCCGCTTTCAGCTTATCGAACACGCTGCGCCCGGGGCCGTAGATGCCGGCAAGGCGAAATATCTGCACCGGCACGCCGGTCTCTTTCCCGAAATCGAACCAGGCTTGCTCAGCGTGGACCCGGGCTTCGGTACGCGCGCTGTTGGGCTTGGGCGTGGTCTTCTCGTCGACCCAGCGGCCCTCCTGATGGCCATAGACCCCGACCGTCGAGAGATAGCCGATCCATTCGAGCGATGGGAGCTTGACGATCTCCTGCCGGTAATGCTCGAGCACCGGATCGCCTTCCGGCCCCGGCGGGATCGAATGCAGCAGATGCGTCGTGCCGTGAAGCGCCTTCGCCAGCGCGCTGTTGCCAGCTTCTCCCGAATATTGAGCGATCTCGTAGCCGCGCTCGGCAAGATGACCGATCTTGCCCACGTCGCGCGCGGTTCCCGCGATCTCCCAGCCTTCAGCGGCGAGGCGCTCGGCAAGCGTCTGCGCGGAGAAGCCGAGGCCGAAGCAGAACAGCCGGCTCACGCCGCTTCCCCCATCCACTCGCTTCTGACCGCGGGATCGGGATCGTTGGCGTGCGCGGCGCGCAATGTGCGGAATCTGTGCGGCGCAAGCCGCGCAAGCGCCCACACCGCCATGGCGCGCACCAGCGGCGAGGCGTCGTCAAGCCGCGCCTCCACCAGAGGGGCGAGCACAGCGTCGCCCGAATTGCCGGCGGCGATCAGCACATTGCGCAAGAATCGGTCGCGGCCGGTGCGCTTGATCGGCGTGCCGCGAAAGCGCGCGCGGAACGCCGCATCATCGAGGAGAAGCAGTTCGGCGAGCGGCGGGTTGTCGCTTTCGGCTCTCACGCCGAGCTTCCTCTCGTGCGCGCTCTGCGCGAATTTATTCCACGGGCAGACGGCCAGGCAGTCGTCGCAGCCGAAGACGCGGTTGCCCATCGCTTCGCGGAAGCGCGGCGCGATATGCCCCTTATGCTCGATGGTGAGGTAGGAGATGCAAGCGCGCGCATCGATTTGGTAGGGCGCGGTGAAGGCGTGTGTCGGGCAGATATCGAGGCAGCGCCGGCAGGCCCCGCAATGATCTTCCTCGGGCACATCCGGCTCGATTTCGGCGGTGGTGAAGATCGAGCCGATGAACAGCCACGAGCCGAACTCGCGCGAGACGAGATTGGTGTGCTTGCCTTGCCAGCCGAGCCCCGCGCGCGCGGCGAGCGGCTTCTCCATCACCGGCGCCGTATCGACGAATAGCTTCACCTCGCTTTGCGTGAGCGTCTGCACCCGCAAAGCGAGCGGCCTCAGCTTCGCCTTGAGCAAATCGTGATAGTCGGCCCCTTGCGCGTAGATCGAGATCGCGCCGCGTGAGGTCTCGTTCAGCACAGCGAGCGGGTCGCCGGCGCGGCCATAGTTCAAGCCGAGCAGGATGACGCTGCGCGCGTCAGGCCACAGCGCACGCGGGGACTTGCGACGCTCCGCCGTGCCGGCGAGCCAGGTCATGTCGCCCTGCCGGTCCTCGGCGAGAAACAGGTCGAGCAAATCGCCGGCGCCCGCAACCGCATCGGCGGAGGCGAACCGGACGGCGTCGAAGCCGAGCCCCTTGGCCTCGTCGACGATCGTTTGTTTCAAAGTTTCAGTCATCTGGCTCCGTCATTCCGGCGAAAGCCGGAATCCAGGGCAACGTGCGTGGAGTTTTGGACTCTGGATATCGGCTTACGCCGGTATGACGAATCAAAACTCAAAAATCGAGGTCGGCATAGGTTTCTGACGGGGTGAAGCCCGCGACGCGATCCAGCAGCAGCGGCCTGAACGACGGCCGCGACTTCAGCAGCGCATACCAGTTCTTCGCCGCCTCGTGTTCCTCCCATGGCACCTCGCCGAGATAATCGAGCGTCGAGAGATGCGCCGCGGCGGCGAGATCGGCAAAGCTGATGGCGTCGCCCGCGAGCCAGCTCCGCGTCTCGGCGAGATGGCCGATATAGCCCAGATGATAGCGCAGATTTTCGTGCCCGGCCCGCATCGCCTCCATGTTGGGAGAGGCGCTGTGCGGCCCGAACCGCCGGAACACCTTCTCGTCCACCAGATAGGAGGTGACCTCCTCGTGGAACTTGCGGTGGAACCAGTCGGTGATCCGACGTGCCTCCGCTCGCGCCGCCGGCTCGCCCGGAAACGGCTGGAACAGCCTTGCATCGCGTTCATCGGCGGTATCGCTCAGATATTCGGAGATGGCATAGGCGCCCGCCACCGGGCCGTGCTCGTCGGTGACGAATACCGGCAGCGTTCCGGCCGGGTTCAGCGCCACGAACTCCTGGCGCCATTCCCAAGGCCGCTCCTCGGCGAGCTCGGCCTCGATCCCGCACTCGGCGAGGGCAAGCCGGATCGACCGGGAAAAGGCGCAGAGCGGATAATGCAGCAGAGTCGCCATTGAACCGTTGGGCGGCGGCATTGCAAAATGAATCGCGCGAGACTGGAGCCTCGTATAGAACCTGCACGCGCGGGGAACAAGCGGGCGACGGGGCCATGACGCTAGAGCAGATCATCGTGATTGCCGTGGTTCAGGGGATCACGGAGTTCCTGCCGATCTCCTCTTCGGGCCATCTGATCCTGATCCCCAACGTCATGCATTGGCCCGACCAGGGCATTGTCGTCGACGTCATGACGCATCTCGGCACGTTGCTGGCGGTTCTCATCTATTTCTGGCGCGACGTGTGGCGCCTCATCGTCGGCGCGCTTGAGCTGTTCAAGGGCAAGATCACCGATGATGGAAAGCTCGCCATCTACATCGTGCTGGCCACCATCCCCGCCATTGCCTTCGGCGTGGTGCTCAAGGAATTCGGCTATGCCGACCTCGAGCGCAACGTCGCCATCGTCGCCTGGAACACGATCCTCTACGGCATTCTGATGTTGATCGCCGACATGGTCGGGCCACAGGAGCGCACCATCAAGAACATGACCCTCGGCAGCGCGCTCATCATCGGCGTGGCGCAGGCGCTCGCGTTGATCCCGGGCACGAGCCGCTCCGGCGTGACGATGACGGCGGCCCGATTCTTGGGCTTCACCCGCCCCGACTCAGCGCGCTTCTCTTTCCTTCTCGCCATTCCCGCCACGGCCGGGGCCATCGTTTTCACCGTCGGTGATGCGATTGCGAGCGGCGAGGGGATAACCATGGATGCCGTCTACTGCGCGGCGCTCACTTTCGTCGCCGGCATTCTCGCCATCGCTTTTCTGATGAACCTGATCCGCCGCATCAGCTTCCTGCCCTTCGTGCTCTATCGCATGGTGCTCGGTGGCTTCTTGCTGGTGCTGCTTTACACCTGACGCTCAAGGCAGCGGGCGATAGATCGAGAACTGCCCGCGCGGGCGGAACTGCTCGAGATAGTCGGGCACGATCGCCGCGATCGCCACCGGCTCGATCCCAAGGCCCTCGAGCGTATGCCCGCTTCGCTTGGCGGCATCGCTCACCACATTGTCGGTCTGCAACAGCCGCACCTGGTCGACGGTGAGCGGCGGTTTTGGCAACAGCTGCAAGAACAATGCTTGTAGCTTGGCGAGCCAGAACGGCTCCGAGATCAGCAGCCGCTTGCGCATCGTGTAGTCCAGTACGCGCTGCATCACCTGTTTCAGGGTGAGCACCTCCGGCCCTCCCAACTCGTAAGGCGCGCGCGGATCGGCCTTGCCTGTGAGCCCGGCCATCACGGCCTTGGCCACGTCTCCTGCGAACACGGGCTCTAGCTTGGTTTTGCCTCCGCCGATCAACGGCAGCGCGGGCGCGATGCGCGCGAGCGCCGCGAAGCGGTTAAAGAAATCGTCCTCAGGCCCGAACACGATGGACGGCCGCAGAATGACCGCGTCCTTGTATACCGATTTGACCGCGTCCTCGCCGGCCGCCTTGCTGCGCGCATAAACCGAAGCTGCGTCCGCGCTCGCGCCGATTGCCGAGACATGCACCAGCGCGCGCACCCCGGCCGCCACAGCGGCCTCCGCGACATGGCGCGCGCCTTCGTCCTGCACCGATGTGAAGGTCTGCTTGCCCGACGGAAACAAGATGCCGACGAGATTGATAACGGCGTCCGCCCCTTGGGCCGCGGCAAGCAGCGAGTCGGGGAAGCGCACATTGGCCTGCACGG
>JBAUOI010000090.1:0-3577 GCA_049579665.1 Methyloceanibacter sp. | reverse complement strand
GAGGCGGTCCTTCAGCGCTTTGAGCTCGGCCAATGAGGCGGCGAGGCCGTTCATCTTCCAATTGCCGGCAACCAGCGGCCTCTTCAAGCTCGCGCCCCCCTTTTTCGCCAGGCCAGCTCTGAGATTTGGCCCAATACCGTGCCTTGCCGCGCCCCGGCTTGCTACCTATGATGCCGCCGCCGCGCTAGGCCCGTCCAGCATCGGACGCTAGCGCGGCTTTGGCAAACAGGAATGGAAGGTTAGGGCGTGGCACTCGACACTTTGCGCAAAGGGGCTGGCCGGGCGTTCGGCATGATCCTCATGGGCATGCTGGTGATCAGCTTTGCGATCTGGGGCGTGGCCGACATCTTCACCGGCTACGGCAGGCAGACCCTGATCAGTGTCGGCGACACCGAGATCACGCCGCAAGACTACCTGCGCACGCAACAAGAAGTGCTGCGTTCGATGAGCTCGCAGGCCGGCCGCAGCCTCAGCCTGCAAGAAGCTCGCGCGCTCGGGCTCGATCGGCAGGTGCTGGAGCGACTGATCGGCGGCGCCGCCGTCGACAATCATGCGAAGGCGCTGCATCTCGGCATCAGCAGCGAAGCGCTGCTCGAGCAGATCAAAAATGATCCCGCCTTCAAGGATGCGACGGGCAATTTCAGTCCGGGCCTATTTGCGCAGGGACTGCAATCCATCAACATGAATGAGGCGGGTTATCTGAACTCGCTCCGCGAACGCAGTCTGCGCCGGCAGATCCTCACCACCGTCGGCAAGGTGGTGAACAGCCCGGAGATGCTGATCAACGCCCTGAACAGTTTCAACGGCGAGACCCGCACGCTGCGCTACGTGCTTGTGCCGGCAAGCGTGGCAGGGACCATCCCCGATCCGACCGAAGAGGATCTCAAGCGCTACTACGAAAATCATCAGACGAAATATACCCAACCCGAATTCCGCAAGGTCGGCATTCTCGCCGTCACTCCAGAAACGGTCAAAGACCAGGTCACGATTACCGAGGCCGATCTGAAGGCGGCTTATGAAGCCAACAAGGACAAGCTCGGCAACCCGGAGAAGCGGCACGTTCAGCAGATCCCCTTCCCCGATCTCGCCGCCGCCAATGCCGCCTATCAGAAGATTCAGTCCGGCACCGATTTCGTGGCGCTCGCCAAGGAAATGAATTTAGCCGAAAGCGACATCGATCTCGGCACCGTCGCACGCGCCGACCTCGCCGATCCCGCGATCGCCGACGCCGCGTTCAAACTCGACGTGAACAAGGTGAGCGAGCCGGTCTCCGGCAAGCTAGGGAACGTGGTCCTGCTACGCGTCACCGGGATCGAGCCGGGTAAGACCCCGAGCTTCGAAGAAGCCAAGCCCGAGCTCGAGAAGAAGCTGCTCAAGGAGCGCGCCACGGGCGCCATCTTCGATCTGCATGACAAGATCGAAGACCAGCTCGCCTCAGGCGCAAGGCTGTCGGAGATCGCGGAGAAGCTGAAGGTCAACTATCAGCTCATCGACGAGATCAGTCGCGAGGGCCGCAAGCCCGACGGGTCGAGCGTCACGCTCCCGGCGCAGAAGGATCTGTTGAATGCCGTCTTCGCCACCGACACGGGGGTCGAAAATGACCCGATCGATGCCAAGGACGAAGGCGTCATCTGGTACGAAGTGCTGGGCGTGGTGCCCTCCCAGGTGAAGCCGTTCGATCAAGTCAAGGACCAGGTCACCCAAGATTGGCGTGCCGATGAGGTGAGGACCAAGGTCGCCAAATATGCGCAAGACCTGGTCACCAGCCTGAACAGTGGCAAGACGCTGGAAGACATCGCCAAGGATCTCAATGTGGAAGTGCTGACCAGCGATCCTCTGAAGCGCGACGGGTTAACCGTGTACGTGCTGCCGGCTGCCGTGGCGCAAGCCTTTACCCTGCCTGAGAAGGGTTTCGGCTCGGCCGCTTCGGGCGAGGCAGAAGGCCGCATTGTCTTCCAGGTCGACAAGGTCACGCCGCCCCCGCCGCTTGACGCGGCCGCGACCGACCGGCTGAAGCAGCAGCTTGGGCTCTTGATCAGCGAAGATTCGATCTCGGAATATTTCAGCGCGCTGGAGCAGCGCTACGGGGTGAAGATCAACCAGGCGGCTCTGGCCAAGCTGATCGGCAACGACGAGACGCCATGAGCCGAGCCCCCGCCTCCGTCACGCCCTTGGCGCAACCAGGCGGGGACCACCCGATCGAACCGGACTTTGCGAGCTTCGCCCGCCGCTACGACGAGGGCGTACCTCAGGTGGCTTGGACGCGGCTGGTCGCCGATCTCGAGACGCCGGTCTCGGCCATGTTGAAGCTCGCGCATGAGCGGCCGAACAGCTTTCTTCTGGAATCGGTGGAAGGCGGCGCCGCGCGCGGCCGCTACTCCATCATCGGCTGCGAGCCCGATCTGATCTGGCGCGCCGACGGGGACAAGGCCGAGATCAACCGCGCGCCCCAAGCGGACCCGAAGGCCTTTGCACCCTCGCCGCTGCCCGCACTTGCCTCGCTGCGAGCGCTGCTTGCGGAGTCGGCCATCACGTTGCCGCCCGAGCTGCCGCCCATGGCTGCCGGCATTTTCGGCTATATGGGCTACGACACGGTTCGGTTGATCGAAACCCTCCCGGCTGAGAAGCCGGACAGGCTCGGTCTTCCCGACAGTATCCTGGTGCGCCCGACGCTGATCGTCATCTTCGACAGCGTCCGGGATGAGATGACGGTGGTGACGCCGGTGAGACCAGTTCCCGGGGTGAGCGCCAAGGCGGCCTATGCGCGGGCGGCCGACCGGCTCAATCTTGTGGTGGAGCGGCTCGATCAGCCTTTGCCGCATGCGAGCGAGCCTGACCTCGATGCGGCGCATCCCGAGCCCAAATCGAGCACGGCGCCCGAGGCCTATATGGCCAAGGTCAAGCGCGCCAAGGATTACATCGCCGCCGGCGACATCTTCCAGGTGGTGTTGAGCCAGCGCTTCGAGGCGCCCTTCACGCTGCCCTCCTTCGCACTCTATCGGGCGCTGCGGCGCGTGAACCCCTCGCCCTTCCTCTATTATCTCAACTTCGGCGGCTTCGCCGTGGTGGGGTCGAGCCCCGAGATCCTGGTGAGAGTCCGCGACGGCAAGGTCACGATCAGGCCGATCGCCGGAACGCGGCCGCGCGGTGCAAATCCGGAAGAGGACAAGGCACTCGCCAAGGAGCTGCTGGCCGACGCCAAGGAACGGGCCGAGCATCTGATGTTGCTCGATCTCGGCCGCAACGACGTGGGTCGTGTGGCCGAGGTCGGCAGCGTGCGCGTCACCGACTCGTTCTTCCTCGAATATTACAGCCAGGTGATGCATATCGTGTCAAATGTCGAAGGCAAGCTCGCCTCGGACTTCGATGCGGTCGATGCGCTGATGGCCGGGTTCCCCGCTGGCACTGTCTCGGGAGCGCCCAAGGTGCGGGCCATGGAGATCATCGACGAGCTCGAGGACGAGGCGCGCGGTCCGTATGCGGGCTGCGTCGGTTATTTCTCCGCCGACGGCGAGATGGATAGCTGCATCGTGCTCCGGACCTCGGTGGTGAAGGACGGTGTCATGTATGTGCAGGC
>JBAUOI010000089.1:0-5618 GCA_049579665.1 Methyloceanibacter sp. | reverse complement strand
GACATCGCCATCAAGAAGGCCAGGACGGCCTGCTTCTTCACCATGGGGTCCGGCGAGCTCGGCAAGTTGTCGCAGCCCGGCAAGCCGCTCTATGGCATCGAGCACTCCAATGGCGGCCTGATCACCTTTCCCGGCGGTCTGCCGATCATCCAGAACGGCGAGCTGTTCGGGGCCATCGGCGTCAGCGGCAGCTCGGTCGAGAACGACCACAAGGTCGCGGCCGCTGGCTGCAAGGTGCTCGGCGAAAGCCAGCTGGCCGACCATCACTTCGCCCGCATGATGAGCCTCGGCGCTTAACAGCCATCGCTGGGACGGGCCGGCAGGCCCCAACTGGGCGCAAGCGCGCCCTCTCGAGAGTTGTGTTGCCGCCCGTCCCATGCTTTCTTGCCCCGCCCTTTGGGGGAGAAACGCCCTTATGCCGAGTTCCAGCCCGCGCAAAGCGAAGGCCGAGCGCGCCAGCAAAGAGCTGTTTGAGAACGTCACCAACCCTTTTTGCGGGACGCTGCCCGACGACTTGACCGTCGAGCGCGCCGCGACGGGGCTTAAGGTTCTCAACCATGGCGACGGCAAGTCGGTCGCCGGCTTCGAACGCAAGCTCCCGCCGTCCAGTCCCCAGGTCAAAGGCAACGACGTCGATCTCGCGAAAGCGATTGACGCGGCTGCCAAGCTGATCGGCAAGGCGAAGCTGCCGATGTATGGCGGCCTAGCTACCGACGTTGAAGGCATGCGCGCCGTGATGGCGCTTGCCGAGCGCTCCTCCGGCATCGTCGATCACGCGTTCAGCGAGGTGCAATATCGCAATTTCAAGATCCTTCAGACCTCCGGCTGGGTGATGTCGACCATCACCGAGGTCCGCAATCGCGCCGACCTCTTCATCATTGCCGGCAGCGACGTCCACAGGCTGCACCCGCGCTTCTTCGAACGGGTCGTCTCGCCGCCGGACTCGATGTTCGACGTCGAGGCGCCGAAGCGCACCGTCGTGTTCATCGGCAAGGGTCTCGATCGCTCGGGCGCCAAGGGCTCGCGCATCGGCGAGGTTGTCACGCTGGCCTGCCCGGACGAGCTTGCGGGCGAGGTGGTTGCCCTGCTCAGGGCGCGCTTGCGCGGCTTCCGCGTCAAGCCGACCAAGCTCGACGGCGTCACCCTGGCCGAGATCGATGCGCTCGCCGAGCGGTGCAGAAACGCGAAATACGGCGTGGTGGTCTGGGCGCCGCCCGCGCTCAACTTCCCATTCGCCGAGCTTGCCGTCGACCAATTCACCGGTCTCGTGAAGGACCTCACCCAGACCATCAGATTTGCCGGACTCGCCCTCGGCGGCGCCGAAGGGGCGATCACCGCGGCCGCCGTGTGCACCTGGATCAGCGGCTATCCGCTTAGAGTCAGCTATGCGACCGGCGCCCCAGACTACGATCCCTACTGTTGGAACATCGGCCGCATGCTGAAGGATGGCGAAGGCGACCTGCTCATGTGGATCGCGTCGATCTCGCCAGAACTCTCGCCGCCCGAGACGAAACTCCCGACCGTCGTGCTCGGCACGCCGGGATTAAAGCTTTCGAGCGAGCCTGCCGTGTTCATTCCCGTGGGCACGCCGGGCGTCGATCACGCCGGGCGGCTCATCCGGGTCGACAATGTCGTGTCTTTGCCGCTCAAGGATCTCGGCCGGGCCGCTTTCCCACCCGCCGCCGACGTGCTTTCGGCCATCGAAGCGCAGCTTTAGCTCGGAGCCGAACCCATGCTCATTAAGCTGACCGGCGGCAAGGTCTATGATCCCGCCAACAAAGTGAGCGGCGAGGTCCGCGACATCTATGTCGAGGACGGCAAGATCGTCGCTGCCAAGCCGAACGCCAGGCCGGACGCGACCTACGATGTGAAGGGCCGGGTGGTCATGGCCGGCGCCATCGACCCCCACACCCATATCGGCGGTGGCAAGATGACCATCGCCCGCATGCTGCTGCCGGAGGACCATCGCGGCGATCCGGTGACGCGCACCGATCTCACCCGCGCCGGCTCAGGCCGCGCCGTGCCCTCGACCCATGTCACCGGCTATCGCTACGCCGAGATGGGCTACACCGCCTGCTTCGAGCCGGCCATGCTGCCCGCCAATGCGCGCCAGGCGCATATGGAAATGGGCGACACGCCGATGGTCGATAAGGGCGCCTTCGTCATGCTCGGCTCCGACGACTACTTCCTGCGCCAACTCGCGGCCAAGAAGGATTTCAAGGCGATCAAGGATTATGTCGCCTGGACCATGCACGCGGCACAGGCGATCGCGGTCAAGGTCGTCAATCCCGGCGGCATCAGCGCTTTCAAGTTCAATCAGCGCAAGCTCGATCTCGACGAGGAGCACATCTATTACCACGTGACGCCGCGCCAAATTATCCAGACGCTGGCGCGCGCCGTGCAGGAGCTTGGCGTCACCCATCCGCTGCATATCCACGGCTGCAATCTCGGCGTTCCCGGCAATATCGAGACGACGCTCGCCACGGTGCGCGCAAGCGAGGGCTTGCGCATGCACATGACGCATACCCAGTTCCTGAGCTACGGCACGGAAGGGGACAAGCATTTTTCCTCCGGCGCGGCGCGCTTGACGGAACTCGTCAACAAGACGCCCAACGTCTCGATCGACGTGGGCCAGGTGCTGTTTGGCCAGACCTGCACGGCGTCGGGCGACAGCATGCGCCAATACGCCATCTCCAAGAGCGCGCATCCCAAGAAGCCGGTGATCATGGATATCGAATGCGACGCCGGCTGCGGCGTGGTGCCGATGCGCTATCGCGACAAGAGCTTCGTCAATGCCATGCAATGGGTGATCGGGCTCGAGACTTTTCTCCTGTTCGACGATCCCTGGCGCATCTTCCTCACCACCGACCACCCGAACGGCGCGCCGTTCTTCTTCTATCCGCACCTGATCAGGCTGCTCATGGACAAGGGCTTCCGCGACGACATGTTGCAGAAGATCAATCCCGACGCGCAGGCGCAGAGCAGCTTGCTGAAATCGCTGACCCGCGAATATACGCTGGACGAGATCGCCATCCTCACCCGCGCCGGCCCCGCCAAGAGCCTCGGCCTCGTCGACCGCGGGCATCTGGGCGTGGGAGCCTCCGGCGACATCACCGTCTATCGCGACGATCCCAACCGCGAGGCGATGTTCGCCACGCCAGAATATGTGTTCAAGAACGGCGAGCTCGTGGTCAAGAACGGCAAGGTGGTGAAGGTCGTGCAAGGGGCGACACATGTGGTCAGGCCCGACTACGACCGTTCGATCGAGAAGCCGCTCAACGAGTATTTCGACCGCTACCTCACGGTGCGTATGGACAATTTCAAGCTCGCCGACGAAGAGATCGTGAACGGCGACAACGGCACCATCATCGTCCAGCCGACCGCCCCCCGTCTGTCGTGACGAAATGTACCCTGACACCGCACGGCGCGTTTAGGCTAGACTGCCGCACTGTCAAAAATCCCTCAGGAAGGAGACAAATTCTGATGGGTAGGAGAGCAATATTGGCACTCTCTGCGCTGCTGGTCATGAGCATCATGACGGCGGTCACCGCCTTTGCCGCGAGCGATTTCGAGGGCACGTGGACAATCGAAGGCAGGAAGGGCGCGAAGTTCGACGTCACGCTCAGCGCCGACGGTAAAGCCTCCACCACCAACCCCAAAGCCATGACCGGCACGTGGACCGAGGACGCCGGCACCGCCACCATCAAATGGGATTCCGGCTGGACCACGAAGATCAGCAAAGAGGGCGACCATTACATGAAGCAGTCCGTCACGGCGGATGGCAAGGCCGGCACCTCGTCTCCGGCCGTGAAGAAATAATAGCCTTCGGCTAAGGTTGATGCAGCGAGCTGTACGCGCGTGCCAGGCCTGCCGCTTCAATTTTATCGGCGCTATCTATTGCTTGGGGCGGGTGCCGGTGACGTCGAAATCGGCCTCCTGCAATTGATATTTCTGTACCACGCTGGCGGTGTCCGCGAGCGCGCGCTGGCAGGCCTCATGCGCCGCCTGCCGTTCCGCGTCTTCGAGCTTGCCGCCGTCGGTCACCTTATCGGCCGCATCGAAGCAGATTTGCGCGTCCTGGGCGGACGCCGGCCGGAGCGCGAGAGCGAATGCCAGGACCGCAACGGCAAGCATCAGGACGGTCAGGGGTTTGGCGAGCATGCAAAGCCTCTTAGGTTTCGGCGCTACTTCCCGTTATTTGGGGACGGCCGCGCCGATCTGCACCGGTCTTCGATCGGTCCTAAGCTACAATCTGTGACCTAATCTGGGCGCACCTTGACGGGGGCCAAGGGGGATAGCGATGCCGCATGCGGGGCCCGCACTCAATAAGCCAGTTAGGCTTGCAAGCCTGCTTGAGAGGGGACTGAAAACCCGTCCCGACGCGCCAGCGCTGATCGCTCTTGACGAAACCTGGTCATGGTCTGAGCTCGAACGCTGCACCGAGCGGCTCGCCGCGCGCTATCTCGCCTTAGGTCTGGCGCCCGGCGACCGCGTGGCGTCATTGATGCCGAACCGGCCGGCGCTGATCGCGCATTACCTCGCCTGCTTCAAGGCCGGGCTCGTCATGACGCCGCTGAACTATCGCTACACGCCGCCGGAAATCGATCACGCGCTCGCCGTGAGCGGGGCGCGCATCATCCTGGCGCATGCCGAGCGCGCCGCCGATCTCGCGGCGAGCAAGGCGGCGAGCCTCCCGCTCGGAGTCATTTCTTACGGAGCCAAGCAGACCGCCGGACCAGGCTTTGAAAGTCTGATCGAGGGAGGACCCGCTTCGACCGCGCTCCCCGAGCCGCCGCGCGAGGCGCCGGCCGCCATCTTCTTCACCTCGGGCTCGACCGGCCCTGCCAAGGGGGTCACCCATAGCATGGCCTCGCTCGGCTGCATGTTCGCCAGCGTCGCCCAAGGGTATTGCTTGACGCCAGACGACGTCATGTTGCCCGCGTCCTCCTGCTCGCATCTCGGGGCGTTCTCCTTCTCGCTGGCAGCGCTCGCGGCGGGCGCGCCGGTGGCGATCGCCCGGACCTTCGACCATGCCGAGCTGGGGCCGCTCATGCGCGCCACACGCCCAACGGTCATGTCGATGCTGCCGGCGGCGCTGCTGCATCTCATTCGCGAGCCTGGCACCACCGCCGATGATTTTGCCTCGCTCAGGTTCTGCCGCTCCGGCGGCGACAAGGTCCCCGCCGAGCTTGAGAAGGAGTTCAATGCACTGACCGGCCGCGAGATCCACGAAGGTTATGGCATGACCGAGCTCGGCATCGCCGCCAACAATCCGCCCACGGGCCTCGACAAGCTCGGCTCGATCGGCCTCCCCAATCCGGGCTTCATCTTCTCCATTCGCACCGAGCAAGGCGGCGAAGCGGCTGACGACGAGGAAGGCCGCGTCTTCATCAGCGCACAGAGCCGCTTCACGGGCTATTGGAACGACGCAGCAGCCACCGAAGACGTGTTGCGCGACGGCTGGCTCGATACCGGCGACGTGATGCGGGCCGACGCCGACGGCTTTATCTGGTTCTGCGGCCGCAAGAAGCAGATCATCGTGCATGACGGCTCGAACATCTCGCCGCAAGAGGTCGAGGATGCGTTGTTGCAGCATCCTGCCGTCGAGGCTGCCGGCG
>JBAUOI010000088.1:0-4676 GCA_049579665.1 Methyloceanibacter sp. | reverse complement strand
GCTGGCGCTCGAGCTCGACGACCTCGGGGCCCAGGACGAATTGGCCGTGCTTCAGCACCGCGGCGATCGCCCGCTCGACGCTGTCGCCGAGGTGGGTCTGCTGGGCGGCCAGGTCGATAAAGGCCGGGATGGCTTGCGTGCGGTCTTTACTCATGCGATCTCCCACCAAAGCGCATTTCTAGCGAGGGAAAACGGCTCAATTGGGCGAATGGCGCCAAGACTGGATCTGCCTGAGTTTAGGGCTTTTCCCTCGGTCTTCCTGTCGGCCCCGCCGCCGACTACCATAGCATGATCGAAGTTTCAAACCTGCCGGCAGCGGCGTCAAAGAAAACACTTGAAACCGGGGGAGGCTCAATGACGCAGCTTGCTTTTATGGGCCCGGCTGCCCCTTTGCGCCAGCGCGCCTGACCCATGCTGCTCGGCTCGGACCGGCTGCTCGCCTCGTCGCGCCTGAACGGCTTACGCGTCGGCGTGCTCGCCAATCCCGCCTCGATCGACCGCGATTTCAATCACATCGTCGATCGCCTCGCCACATCGCCTGACTGGACGCTGGCTGCCATTTTCGGGCCGCAGCATGGATTCCGCTCGGACCTCCAGGACAACATGATCGAGACGCCGCACAGCAAGGATCCGCGGCGCAACGTGCCGATCTTCTCACTGTACAGCGAGACGCGCGAGCCGACGCCTGAGATGCTCTCGCTGATCGACGTGCTGGTAATCGACATCCAGGACGTGGGCGCGCGCATCTACACCTTCATCTACACCATGGCGAACTGCCTGCGCGCCGCCGCTCGTGCGGGCGTCCCGGTGATCGTCTGCGATCGCCCCAATCCGATCGGCGGCATCGCCGTCGAGGGCCCTACGCTGGAGCCCGGCTACGAATCCTTCGTTGGGCTTTACCGGATGCCGATGCGACACGGCATGACGGTCGGAGAACTGGCGAGGCTGTTCAACGAACATCATGGCATTGGCGCCGCACTCGAGGTCGTGGCGATGCAAGGCTGGTCGCGCCACATGTATTGGGATGAGACGGGCGTCCCTTGGGTGATCCCCTCCCCCAATATGCCGACACTCGACACGGCCATCGTTTATCCCGGCACGGTCCTGTTCGAAGGCACCATGCTGTCGGAAGGACGCGGCACGACGCGCCCCTTCGAGCTGGTGGGCGCGCCTTGGATCGATGCGGAGGCCTTCGCCACGCGAATGAACGCGGCCGGTCTCGACGGCGTGCGTTTCCGGCCGGCGATCTTCGAGCCCACCTTCCAGAAGCATGCGCGCACGGCCTGTGGCGGTTGCCAGATCCATGTGACATCGCGACTTGACTTCGCGCCGGTGAAGGTCGGCGTGTCGCTGCTCCGTGAGTTTCATGGCACGGCGCCGAAGCAGTTCAAATGGCGCGATCCGCCTTACGAATATGAGCACGACAAGATGCCGATCGACATCCTCGCGGGATCGCCCCAGTTGCGCGAGCAGATCGAGCGGCAGGCCCCGCTTGCTGACATCATCGCGAGCTGGCGCCCCGGCGAGACGGAGTTCGCCGAGCTCCGAAAGTCCTATCTGCTCTATTGATCTTCGAGCCGCGACAGCATCGGGCAGCCGAGCGTCTTCTCCAGCGCTTCCACCAACTCTTCCTCGGACTCGGCGGTGATGTAGAGACCGCCATTCGCCTCGGCGAGGCATTTCACATCTAGGATGCTTTGCTCGCCGGTCCAGGAGAAGTCTTTCACCCTGTAGCCGATGACATGGACGGTGAGCTGTGCGGCCTTGGCGTGCAGCCACTTGCCGAGATCGCACGGCGCACCGCCGCAAGTCTCCTCGCCATCGGTCACAACGACGATCACCGCGGGCTTCTTGGTGTAGTCGAGCACATCGGCAGCCTGATCGACCGCCGCAGACAGCGGCGTCTTGCCGGCGGGAACAAGCCTGTTGACCTCGCTCATGATGAGAGCCGCAGCATCCGGCTTCGGCTCAAAGCTCAGATGGACGTTGCATTGCTGATATGGCCCAGGGCCGTAGGTGATGAGGCCGACGCGGCGAACGCGAGTGACAGACGGCAAGACCTTGGCGAGCGCGGACCTGACCTTGTCGATACGCGTGACATCCTGAGTGGCAATGCCGAGCCTTTCATTGCCGGCCATCGACCCTGACGCGTCGAACACAAGCATGGCGTCCTCAGTACAAGGGCCACGCTCCTTATCCTCAGCGGCGCACGGCGTGGCGCCGGCAAGGAGCGCCGCCAAAGCGAGCGCCACGACCGACGTCGAACAGGAAAACGAAGATATCCTGAGGGCTCCACCGACCATCTTCGAACTGTAAACGAAAAGCACGGCCACGGCTCGCAGGGCCGCGCACCTGGGTACAACCGCTTGTATCCCTTGGGCTAACCGACTAGCTTCCAGCCCAATCCAGTTCGACGGAGCAAGCCCTTGCTGCGACCCGTGGTTCGCGTTCTCCGCTCCATCTGGCGCGCCTCCGGCAGCGCCGAGGGCGAGCGCGCCATCCCCGAGGAGACGGCTGTCGCCATCACCTACAATACCGCCTCATACGCGGTGATGATGGCCACCCCCCAGGACCTCGAGGACTTCGCCATAGGCTTCAGCCTGACCGAAGGCGTCATTGCCTCGATCGACGCCATCGATACGATCGACATCGTCGAGGAGGCGATGGGGGTCGAGCTGCGCATTTGGCTGAAGGCGCCCGAGGCCGCGGAGTTTCTGGGCCGGCGGCGGAAGATGGCGGGGCCCACCGGCTGCGGGCTTTGCGGCGTGGAGAGCCTTGTCGAGGCGATGCGCCCCCCTCCTCCGGTCGGCGAAGGCCGCGTCTTCCCACCCGACCAGATCATGACCGCGGTCGACTCGCTGTTTCCCTTGCAGATGCTGAACCGCGAGACCCGCGCCGTGCACGCCGCCGGCTTCTGGGAGCCAGAGCGCGGGCTGGTCGCGGTCAGAGAGGATGTCGGCCGCCACAACGCGCTCGACAAGCTCGCCGGCGCGCTCGCCCGCGAAGGTGCAAGCGCGCGATCCGGGCTCGTGGTCCTGACCAGTCGGGTCTCAATCGAGATGGTGCAGAAATCCGCGATGATCGGCGCGCCCGTGTTGGTCGCCGTGTCCGCGCCGACGGCGTTGGCGGTGCGCATGGCCGAGGCCTGCGGCATGACGCTGGTGGCCATCGCCCGCAAGGATGGATTCGAAATCTTCACCCATCCGCATCGGGTCACCAGCGAGCTCGCCAGCCACGTGGCGTGAGCCACATTGCGGCCATTTATTGGCTGCCCTTATGGCAGTCTTAAGCAGAGATTTTAAGCGATTCCCGGGAGGCCTCGTCCATGAACACCCTGCTCAAAGCATCGTGTTTCGCTCTCCTTGTCGCCATAGCCATCGTTGCCGTTCCGCGCATGAGCCACGCCGCCTCGGCCGCCGAGATCGAGCACGACGCCAACGAGACGCTACATAGCTTTGTCCGCCAAATTCAAGGCGCCCGCGAGCTTGCCAACAAGGCCGTCGGCATCCTGGTGTTTCCCTCCGTGATCAAGGCGGGGATTGGCTTTGGCGGCGAATATGGCGAGGGAATCCTCCTCAATCAGGAGAGGGTCGTGGGCTATTACAATCTGATCTCGGCCTCGTTCGGCTTTCAGCTCGGCGTGCAGGAGCGGTCGGTCATCATCATGTTCATGACGGAGGATGCACTGCGTGGGTTCGAGGAAAGGGCGGGATGGAAGGTCGGCGTCGACGGATCGGTGGCCATTATCACCGTGGGCATCGGCGGCTCGATCGACACCGACAAGGTGGTGAGTCCGGTGATCGGCTTCATCCTCGACCAGAAGGGGCTGATGTACAATCTGACGCTGGAGGGGTCAAAGATCAGTCGCATCAACCCTTGAGCTTGGCGTGCTCGCCGAGAAGCGCATCGGCCTCGGCAAGATTCTCAGGCCGGTTGATGTTGAAAAAGGGATCGATCGCCCGGCCGCCGATTTGTGTTGGTGGAAAAAATACCTCCACGGCGCCCTGCTGCTCCGCCCAAGCACTCGCCTTGCGCTGGCCCCGATCGAGCGCGGCTTCGAGCTTCCCGGCAATCCCAATCGGCCATAGCCCGATCACAGGATGCACGCCTTCAGCCGAGCGCGCCACGCAACATTCCCGGCCTGTCTCCTTCAACGCGGCGAGGAAGCGCTCGACAAGATCGTCGGGCAGAAACGGCGTATCGCAGGCGACCGTGACGACATGACTGATGTTTGCACCGCGCTCGGTCGCCCAGGCGAGCGCGGCATGCAGCCCCGCGAGCGGACCGGCATGGCCTTTGACCCTGTCGGCGATAATCGGCAGCCCAAAGCTTGCAAAGCGCGCTGGTTCAACATTGGCGTTGATCGCGAGCGCGGCGACCTGCGGCTCGAGCCGCGCGATGACATGGGCAAGAACGGGCTTGCCCGCGAGCGGCGCGAAACATTTATCGCCGCCGCCCATGCGGCTCGATTTGCCGCCGGCGAGCACGACACCGGCGACGAAGCTAGGCGGTTCCATCGCCGGACCCTAAGCGGATGGGAAAGACAATGGTAGCGGAGGAGGGATTCGAACCCCCGACACGCGGATTATGAGCGCTACGTGATTGAAGCCAACGGCGCGCGCCTTTTTTGCTTCGGCCATGGCAATTCTCCTAGTTGATGAGAAGCGGCGTAGCCC
>JBAUOI010000087.1:0-2565 GCA_049579665.1 Methyloceanibacter sp. | reverse complement strand
GACCAAGCAATTGAGAACGAACATCCTCGACGTAGTCCCGGAGCTCGCGTGGCGTAAATCCGTCCGCCGTGAACCCGTATATGATCCCGAAAGTGTCGCCGAACTCGTCATTGAAGAACGGTCCCAGGACGCCAGACGGCAGCGTGTGCTGCATGTCGCGGATGCTCTTGCGCACGTGATACCAGGTGTCGGCGACCTCCGTGGCGGAAGTGCTTCCCTTCAGATTAACAAAGATTGTGGTGGCACCGCTGGTGGTAAAACTGCGGAGGAAGTCGAGATGTGGAGTCTCCTCCAGAGTGCGCTCAAGCCGCTCGGTGACTTGATTGAGCGTGTCCCCGGTCGTCGCGCCCGGCCAAACCGCCTTGACCACCATCGTTTTGATGACGAAACTCGGATCCTCGTCGCGGCCGAGCCGGAAATAAGACAACACCCCCGCCGTCACGGCGACGATCATGAGATAGGCGACGAGCGACCGATGATTGAGCGCCCACTCGGAGAGGTTCAACGACTTCATGAGTCGAACCCAAGCAGCCGAACCTTCTGACCCGGACGGAGAGCCTGGACGCCTGCCGTCACCACGACATCGCCGATGTCAAGGCCTTGCGAGACCGTCACCGTGGCTGGGTCGAACCGCAGTACATCCACGTTTCTGATCTCGACCGTCTGCGCGTTTGGATCGACGATCCACACCGCAGGATGGCCATTGAACTCGGTCAAGGCCGAAGACGGGATCTCTATCATCGGCACCGCGTCCGTTTGCAGCGTGCCGATGACCGTTGCCCCGAGCCGCATGGCTTCAGGCGGATCGGTAAGGCCAATCTTGACTTGGAAGGTCCGCGTGACGGGATCGGCCTGCGGCGAAACCTCGCGCACGCGGCCGGTCGCTGTGACAGAGGGGTCGTCAGCGAGATGAACGTCGACCGCGCGGTCCGTCGGCGCCGTGCGAAGCACCTGTGCGGGGACATCGAAAATGGCGTCGCGCCCCCCCTGGCGGGCGAGCCTGACAATCATTTGGCCAGCCTGCACGACCTCGCCAGGTTCGGCTCCCACGGCTGTGACGACGCCTTCCGCATCGGCCTTGAGCTCGGTGAAATCGACCTGATCGTGGGCTGCCTTGAGCTGCGCCTCGCTCGCGTCGAGCTGGGCTTCGGCGGTCCGCAATTCACGCACAGCCTGATCGAAATTCGCGCGCGTCGTCCAGCCTTGCGCAAGAAGCGTTTCCTGTCGCTCAAAATGGTTGCGGACTTGCGTGAGTTTGGCTTGCGCGGCCGCGACGTTCGCTTTTGCCGCGGTCAAAGCGTTTAGTTCGTTGAGGGACTCCAGACGACCTAGCAACTGCCCGGCCTCGACCCGGTCTCCGGCGTTGACGGGGCGCTCGATCATGCGCCCCGAGATTCGGAAGCCCAGCGCTGCCTCGTCGAGCGCCTCGATACGCCCGGTCAACACGACCGGAACACCGGCTTCGCTCTTTTCCAGAGTGACTGTCCGAACCGGACGAGGCGCCGGTTCGGCGACATCAGTCTGCTCGTTACAGGCCGCAAGCGTCGTTGCCACGATCAAACTCAGCAGCACCCCTCGCCAAGGGCGAGACGACAAGTCCAAGATGCAAACTGTCAAGATCTACCTCCCGAGAAATACTGCCTCAGAACGATCCTAGCGCCGAACCGAGCACGATCACAGCAGCGAGCGCGACCAGCGCTCCCACAATGGCGACCATGAAGATGTCGAAATAGCTTTCGCGGTGGGTTACCCCGCAGACAGCGAGCAGCGTCACCACCGCGCCGTTATGCGGCAGACTGTCGAGGGTCCCGGCACTCATCACCGCGACACGGTGCAACAGCGCCGGCTCAATTCCTTGCTCGGCGGCGAGGCGAAGATAAGTGTCGCCCAGCGCATCGAGCGCGATTGTGAGGCCGCCTGAGGCAGAGCCTGTCAGCGCGGCGAGGAGGTTGGTGGCGATGGCGAGGGACACTAGCGGTCCCCCTTCTATCGAGAGCACCCAATCCCGAACCAAGGCAAACGCTGGAAGAGCCGCGATCACTGCCCCAAAGCCCACCAGGCTGGAGACGCTGAGGGCAGGGAGCACCGACGCGTTGGCGCCGGCGTCCATACTTTCTCTGAGCGAGGGCAGGCGGCGGTAATTGAGCGCAATCAAAGTCACGATCGCCGCCAGCAGCGCTACCACCACGGCCCACACGCCACCAACCGCGGAAAGCGACGTCGTGCCCCAACGCTCCTCCGCAAGAAAGCTCGTGTCGAGTCGCGGCAGCACGAACACGCTCATGGCGAGATTGACCAGAATGACCACGACCAGCGGCAACAGCGCGATCAAGGCACCGGGCGGCGCTGCCGCAATATGGCCGTGCGAAATCTCGGCGGGATCGAATTCGCTGGCGATCGTTGCTCGCTCGCGCAGAGCGGGGTCGTCGACCGCCGTTTCGGCACGAGCGTGTGCCCAGTAACCCTCACCCGCGCGTCGGGCTGCGTTCTCCGCTCGTCCGAGCCACCACAAACCGAAAGCAAGCATGATGGCAGCCGCGATGATGCCGAGCCCCGGGGCAGCGA